>JAUJMI010000109.1 GCA_030446945.1 Longimicrobium sp.
CCGCGCGACGACGTCGACCGCCGCCTGGGCAAGCTGTGGACCCGCTACATCGCCAACCTGCGCCGCGAGATGGAGCACACGGAGGTGGAGGCGCTCCCCGGCATCCCCGAGCTGCTGCGGCGCGTGGAAGAGGCGCGAGGCGAGGTGGTGATGGGGCTGCTGACGGGGAACATCGAGGAGGGCGCTCGGATCAAGCTGGATGCCGCGGGGCTGGCGTGGGAGCGCTTCCGCGTGGGCGCCTTCGGCTCCGACCACGCGGACCGGCCGGAGCTTCCCGCCGTCGCCGTGCGCCGCGCGCGCGAACGGACGGGGGTCGAGTACGCGGGCAAGGAGATCGTGATCCTGGGTGACACCCCGTTCGACATCACCTGCGGCGCGCGCCTGGGCGTGCGCACCATCGCCGTCGCCACCGGCCGCCACTCTCGCGAGGACCTCGCCTCCCACGCCCCCGACCATCTCTTCCCCGACTTACGCGACACCGGCGCCGCCTGGGCCGCGATCGTCGGGGAGTGATTCGGAAACTGGTTCGACGGGCTCGCGCGCTATGGATCAGCGTGCCGCTCGACCCCTGCCGACCTGTGCTTTAGCTTCGCCAGTACCATTCGCGAGCGGCCGATGACAAGAGCCCCTGGGCTCTGCCATGTGCAAACATGGGTAGTCGGCCGCCGCGATTTTCTGTGGGTGGCCGCTACCATAGGGAGCGGTGCCGAGGCATTCCGGCGGTTGAAACCACTGCAACAACCGCGGGAAGCCTGCCTTCGCAGGCTTCGGGGGGCGGGATTGTGCGGGGTGGCGGGGCCGGTCCCGCCCACACCGCGGGCTGAAGTCCCCGGCTGGAACTACGGGGAAGGCGGCTAAAGCCGGCTCGTACAACACAGCGTCGAACCCGAGTCGGCGCACGCGGACTGTGCGTCTTTGAAGCGGCGAATTCATTCGCTCCTGGATCTGGGCTCCTGCGAGACCTCCTGCCCCCGCCGCATCCGGCCGCCCCATCCGATCTCCCCCGGAGTGCGCGCAGGCGGACTTTGTGCTGTTGTAGGCGCGAGCTCACTCGCCGCGCCGAGCCCTACCGCGGCAGCGGCGGGTACGAGTCGGCGCCGGAGAGGATGTGGCGGCTCTCGTCGTTCATCAGCACCCAGATGCTGTAGCCGCCCACCAGCGTGCCGAACGGGAAGTTCAGGAGGTTCAGAAAGGAGACGATCAGCACCAGCATGCGCGCCCAGGGGCGGCGCTTGAGCAGGCCCCACCCGCCCACCAGGGAGGGAACCGAGAGGAGCCCCATCACCACCGCGACGAACCCGGCCAGGAGCACCATGAACCCGGTCGTCTGCGCGTCGTCCGCAAAGAACGCCGCGCCGCCCACGAGCCCCCCCACGGCGAGCGCGGCGAGCACCCCCAGGGCGCCGAACGCGATGTGGATCCAGGCGAGGGTGTCGATGTGCTGCCGCATTGCAGGTGCTCCGTTTGCAGGTGGTTGTCGTGAAAAGCCGAGTGCACAGAACGGCGCGCGCGGCGGCGAGGATTCACTCGCCGAGGATGCGCGCCTCCGGGATGCGCCAGATGGCGGGCGTGCCCAGCTCGATGCTGTTCCCCGCCGGGTCGCGGAAGTAGAGCGAGCGCCCGCCGTCCGGCCAGGCGAATTCCGTCTCCACCTCCACGCAGTGCGCCTCCAGCCGCGCGCGCCACTCCGCGAGCTCGGCGTCCGCCGCGGCGAAAGCGACGTGCCCCGGCCCGGTGGCGCCGTGTGGCGGCAGCATTCCGCCCTCCAGCGTCCGCGCGGCGTTGAAGACCAGGAAGACGCGGTCGCCGCAGCGGAAGAAGACGTGCCGGCCGGGTACACGCGCGATCGTCTCCAGGCCGAGGACACCGGCGTAGAAGCGCTCCGCCGCCTCCAGGTCGTCGGCGTAGAGGCTCGTCTCCAGGATCTCGCGGACGCGCAAGGTCACGAGGCGGGGACGATGCGCAGGACGCGGCCGCCCGCCAGCAGGTACAGCTCGCCCTGCGCGTCCTCGCCGAACGAGGCGACGTTGCCGGCGCTCCCCACCTGCCAGTGGCGGCGCTCGGTCACCGCGCCGTTGGCAATGCGGAAGCTGCGCAGCCAGCCCCGGCAGAAGTCCGAGTAGAAGTAGGTACCCCGCATGCCGGCCATCGCGCTCCCGCGGTACACGTAGCCGCCGGTGACGGAGCACCCGTCGCCGTGCCCGTACTCCAGCACCGGGAGCGTCTTGCCAGAGGTGTCGCAGGTGGAGCCCGAGGGGTAGCAGTGGGCCCCCTCCATCGCGTTCCACCCGTAGTCGAGCCCGGCCGCCGACGCGGGAACGGCGTTGACCTCCTCCCACGCGCTCTGCCCCACGTCCGCCACGAAGAGCGTCCCCGCCTCGCGGTCCCAGGCGAAGCGCCACGGGTTGCGCAGGCCGATCGCCCAGATCTCCGGCCGCCCTCCGCCGCTCGCGAACGGGTTCCCAGCCGGGATGGCGTACGGTTCCGCGCCGTCCACGTCCAGCCGCAGCATCTTGCCGAGCAGCGACGCGGGGTTTTGGCCGTTGCGCTGCGGGTCGCCGCCGCCACCGCCGTCGCCGGTGGCCAGGTACAGCCACCCGTCCGGCCCGAACGCCACCAGCCCGCCGTTGTGGTTGGATGCGTCGCGGTGCGCGATGGTGATGATGTTGCGCGCCGACCCCGCGTCCGCCCGCCCCCGGTCCGGCGAAACGCGGAAGCGGTCCACGCGGATGTCGCCGCTGCGGTCCGTGTAGTAGACGTAGAAAAAGCCGTTCTGCGCGTACCGGGGATGGAAGGCCATGCTCAGCATCCCCCGCTCCCCTCCAGACCCCACGCGCTCCGCGACGTCCAAAAAGGGGGTGGCGAGGACCGCCCCGTTCTCGACGATGCGGATGCGCCCCGCCTGCTCCACCACAAAGAGCCGCGCGTCGCCCGCCGGCGCCGTGAGGAAGACGGGCGACGCGAACCCGGAGGCGACTTCCTGGAGGCGGAGCGCTTCCACGGCCCGGGGCGGATCGATGGGAGCGTCGCCGGTGCACGCGGCGAGCGCCAGGAGCAGGAGTGCGGATGCGCGCAGCGTGGGTGCCTTGTTGGGTGAGGGTCTACGCCTGCGTCTCGTCCCCGTCCCCAAAGAAGTCGCCCAGCAGCGTCTTCGCCTCGTCCAGGCGCAGGCGGGGGACGACCACGCGCACGCCGTACATGGAGGGTCCCTGGTAGCCGGCGCCCCAGATCCCCACGTGCGCGCCGTGCACGCGCGCCGGGATGCCGGCCTCCTGCAGCGTGGCGGCCGCGAACTCCGCCTCCAGCACGGTGCCAAAGGTCGCCGCCACCACCCAAGGAGGGCCGTCCAGGAACATGCGCGTGGGGTTCGGGGTGCGTCAGGGTGCGTCCGTCATGTTAACCGGGACGGGTGCGGGGCGTCCAGTGGCCCCTCAACACGCCGTATGCCGTCGCACGGGCGCGATTCATCGCGCCCGCGGCCGATCCCGCTCCATCGCTGGCCCACCACTCCGATCCCACGCAGGGGCGCGATTCATCGCGCCCGCCCTCCGCCTGGCTCGACCGCTCGCCCCCGCGCACAGCCCCCGTCGGGGCAGACCTGCGTGTCCTTACCCCCGCGCCTGCCAGTGCCATCCGGGCGTCAGTTGAAGAACACCACCCCGCCGCCGGAGCCGCCGAAGCGGGGGTTCACCACGTTGTTGTAAATGGAGCCGAAGGTGTAGCTGAGCCCGACCGAGGCGAAGTAGCGGAACGCCGTGAGCCGCTCGAACTCGCGGGTGAGGATCTCTTCGGGGGTGCCGGTGCGGTCGCGGATGTTGAGCTGGTCGCGGACGCGGGAGCCGCTCGCGAAGAAATTGAGGGAGAGACCCTTGAAGAGGCGGACGTCCGCGTTCCCAAAGAGCACCAGCCGGTTGCGCGCCGCGTCGTCCAGCAGGTGCGCGCCCTCCGCCGACAGCCCGATGGAGCCCCACGGCTGCTTCAGGTCGAGCGAAGTGGTGAGCGAATGCTCCACGCGCGTCTCCTCGAACTTGCCGAAGCGGGTGCGCTCGTCGTACGCCGCGCTGATGCCGGAGACGGCGTACTGGAGCGTAAGCTGCCGCCGCGTCGATTCCGAGTACGGGAAGACGTTGTACTCCACCGCCGGGCCCGCGCGCACGAGCCGGTCGTAGTTGGCGTAAGTGGAGCGGAGCGCCGATGCGCGCCCTCCCGCCGACCAGTGCGGCCCAAGGCTGCGCACCACCAGCGCCGAACTGCTGTACGACTCCCGCGCGCTCACAAAGGTGGTGGTGTCCGTCAGCTCGTATTCGCTGCGGCTGTTGTTGGCGTTCAGCGAAAGGCGCGTCTTCCACCCGGCCGTCACGCGGTTGGCCGAGAGGGAGCCGTTCAGGTCGCGCGACGTGTAGCTGCTCTCCCCATTGAAGTACCCGCGCACGCCCGCGCGAAAGGTCCAATGGTCCCATGGATCGCGGCCCTCCGCGGCCTTGGCGGCGGTCTGCGCGGTGCCGGGGACCGTCACGCGGAGCCGCGCCCCGGCGGGGGTATCGGCGGCATACCGCACCAGCCCCACCTTGATGACCTCCGCCAGCCCGCGCCTCACCTCGTCGTCCGTCTGGCTGGGACCCGAGGTGTAGCGGAGCGTCTGGTTCACCCCCTGGAAGCGGCGCAGGCCCAGGAACTCCAGCGTGTGCTCCCTGCCCCCGCTCCCCGTCTGCTGGCGGGTGATGAGCACGTGCACGTCCGCGTCCTGCCGGTCGCGGACGTATCCCACCCAGTTGATCTCGGTTCGGTAGAAGTCCTGGTCGCAGTGGAAGCCGTTGCAGTCCAGGAAGACCCGGACGGCTTCCTGCTGCGCGGCGGGTGCGGTCTGCTGGGCGACAGCCGGAGCCGCCGCCGCCAGCGCGGCGACGAGCGCGACGATGCGGAGCATATGTGGGGGAGGGCGGGGGAGGGAGCAGGGGAGCCGCTGCGCGGGCGCAGGACGATGCCACTACAAACGAGGCCGGTCAAGCTGCCTGCGCAGTCGGTAATCCACTACTAATCCGCGCCTTCGAGTATCAGGGCAGCAGTTCCCGATGCAGGCCTCGATCAGATGCCGTCGAAGCGCTGCTCCGCGGGGGCGGGGCCGCCGCGCGTGGCGGTCTTCGTCGTGGGGGCGCCGCGCTCCATCAGGAAGGCGTGCTGCACGTACGCGCCCGCGATGCCGCCCACGATGGGGGCCAGCCAGTACACCCAGTGCGCATCCCACGCGCCGCTCACCAGCGCCGGCCCAAAGGCGCGCGCCGGGTTCATCGCCGCGCCCGTAAGCGGCCCGATCGCCATGATGTCCAGAACGACGGTGAGGCCGATGGCGAGGGGGAACACCGCGCGCGGCGCCCGCTCGTCCACCGCCGTGCCGAAGACGACGAGCACCAGGAAAAAGGTCGCGACCGCCTCCAGCACCAGCGCGCCCCACACGGTGACCGTATCCGCCACCACGGGGGTGCCGTCGGCAGCCACCTCCGCCCCGAAGGCGCCGGCGAGCAGCCCCGAAGCCACCAGGGCGCCCGCGAGCTGCGCGCCCACGTACATGGCGCCGCGTGGGAGCGGCATCCGCCCCGTGGCCACGAAGCCGGCCGTGACCGCGGGGTTGAAGTGCGCGCCGGAGTTGGCGCCCAGCGCCGCCACCATCACAAAGATGGCGAGGCCGTGCGCGAACGCGACGGTGGTGAGCGACGTGGCGTTCGAGTTGCCGCTCAGGTTTCCGGCGCTGATCGCCAGGATTCCGGCGAAGCAGAGCGTAAAGGTGCCGATGGCCTCGGAGACGAGGGCGCGGATCAGACGGTCGGGCATCGCGGGGCCGATGGTTGAGGGGGTATGGGACGCGGGCCGGCGGCAATGTCCGCGCGCGGCGGCGTGCCGTCAAGCGCGTGATGGTGCCGCGGCGGGTGCGGCTTCGGGGCCGGGGCGGGCGCGGGCCTCGATTCCCAACCCCAGGAAGATCGTCCCCAGCACCAGCACCGCGCTGGTCATAAAGGGGTAAGGCGTCCCCAGGTGATCGAACGACCACCCCGCCCAGAGCGGCCCCAGCACGCGCATGGCGCCGCCAAAGGTCTGCTGCACCCCCATCATCACCCCCCGCTCCCGCGGCAGGATCACCTGCGAGAGGAGCGAGGTCACGCAGGGGAAGGTGAACGCGGTCCCCACCGGTACCAGCGAGATGGCGAGCCCCAGGAACACCCAGCGCCACTCGACCTGCATCCCCCCGACGCTCCACACCCCCGGGACCCGCCAGGTGAGGGGAAGGGCCAGCAGGCCGATCCCCAGCAGCCCCTGACCGTAGCGCGACAGCCGCGCCTCGCCGAAGCGGTCCACCACCGGCCCCAATATCAGCGCGCGCACCAGCACGGAGATGGCGCCGTTCAACGCGAAGACGTAGCCGATGTTGTGCTCGGTGAAGCCGAAGCGCGCCGCCAGAAAGAGGGCCAGCACCGCCGTGAAGCCGGAGAACGCCCCCATCCCGATGGCGTAGATCCAGATGAGGCGCGGCGCCGCTTCGCCGGGGTTGGTGATGACGCGCATGACGGCTTCGCGCGGGCGGCGGGGCGGCGGCGCGCCGGCCTCGTCGCGCGACACCACGCGGGTCTCCGGGAGGAACTTCCAGGCGAAGAGCATGTTCGCCAGGCACAGCCCCGCCGCCAGCAGCCCCGGCGCGGAGCGTCCCCACCCCAGCGACGCGGACCCCAGCAGCGGCCCGATCGTCACCCCCGCGTTGGTCGCGGCGGAGAGCCACCCCAGGCTGCGGGCGCGGTTCTGGGGCTCGGTGGCGTCGGCCACGTACGCCTGCACCACCCCCACCGTCCCCCCGCCCGCGCCCTGCACCAGCCGGGAGAGCAGGAGCACCGTGAGCGACTGCGCGTAGGCGAACACCACGTAGGCGATGGCCGACGCAAAGAGCCCCACCAGGAGCGCCGGCCTGCGCCCGTAGCGGTCCGAGACGCGCCCCCAGAGCGGCGCCGAGAGGAGCTGCGCCGCCGAGAAGGCGGACACCAGCACGCCCACCATCAACCCGCCGCCGCCCAGGCTCGTGGCATAGAACGGGAGCAGAGGGATCACCATCAGGAGACCCACCATGTCCACGAACGCCGTGATCATCAGGACGGCCAGCTTGCCCAGACGCGCTCCTTGGCTGGGGATTGGGGCGGCATACGGGGCACAACGTACCCGCGCATAGTTGCGAAGGAAAGTGCGTGAGTGCGTTGGTGCGTGAGTGCGCTGGGATCCGGCCTGAACCGCGGTTCTCGAGCCGGCTTCAGCCGCCTTCCCGCCGTCCCGGTCGGGCCGCAGATGCGGCCCGCCGCGATCGCGCCCACACCACACCGATCCCGCCCCCAGAACATGCAGCGGCAGCTTTCCCGCGGTTTTGCCGTGGTTTCAACCGCCCCGGTTGGCCGGCACCCGCACCACCGGATACACCCCCGGCGCCTTTTCCAGCGCCGCGTCCATCAGGTTCCAGTTGAGGAACCCGTCATCCGAGCGCGGCTCCAGCAGGGTGAACGCCAGGCGCCCGAGCGGCTGCGACGAGGTGACGCGCAGCGTCCCCGCGGGCACGACGCGCTCCGTGCGGACGTAGCGGCCCCATACGCGGCGCTCGCGATGGTTCTGGAAGGGCTGCTCTGCGGTGCGCGTGGAGTCGATGCGGAACTCCTCCACCGCCATCCGCTCCGGAGCGGCGAGCCGCTCGAAGCGGACACCGTGCGCGGCCAGCCGCTCCGCGACCTGCGCCAGCTCCGCGGGGACGAGCCAGGCCGCGGGCACCACCTCCGTCTCGGCGGCCTCAAAGGTGGAGAAGTCCGCCATCCGCTCCGGGCGGACCACGTCGCGCCGGCGCATCATGATCTCGCCGGTGTACGGGTGGCGCACGGTGTCGACGGCCCCCATGAGGATCTCGATGGGCCGCGGGCCGCGGTGCAGGCGCGCGGTGACGGCGAGGCGCTCGCCGGCCAGGGTGCGGCGGTCCGCGGCCTCGGTCGCGCGGCGGATGCGGGTGGCGTTCGCGTGCGCCCACGCCAGCACCTCCTCCACGAACTCGCCGGTCACCGCGATGCGGTCTTCGAAAGGCAGGTACGCGTACGCCTCGCTCAGGATGCCGAAGCGGTTGCGCAGCCCCGCGTAGTTGTTGCTGAAGCGGGGGCGGTGGTCGAAGGTGTACCATCCCCGCTCCGCCCCGCGCCCCGCCGCCCACGGGCTCTCCGGGTTGGGGACGTTGCCGTAGTCGTGCAGCTCGCGCCCGTGTTTCCGCTTCATCGCGCGCACCACCGCCGGGAACCACTCCCCGTTCAGCGGCCCCGCCACCAGCGCGTCCGTGTTGGGGTGCAGCGGGGGCGAGTAGGTCAGGTGGTACGCGTGGAAGGTGCCGTTGGTCGTGTGCAGGTCCACCCACACGTGCGGGTCGTACGCGCGCGCCATCTCCAGCAGCGAGCGCGCTTCCGGCGAGTCCAGCTTCGTGTGGTCGCGGTTCAGGTCCAGCCCCTGCGCGTTGGGCCGCTGCCCCATCCCCCCGACCGGCCCCAGCTGGTGCGGGCGATTGGTCAGGCTGACCCGCTCGTTCCCGTCCGCGTTGTAGATGGGCGCGATGAGGAGCACGAGCGAGTCCGCCCACGCCGCGTGCTCCCCGCGCGCGAGCCGGCGCAGAAGCACCTGGAGCGCCTCCTTCCCCTCCACCTCCCCCGCGTGGATGTTCCCTTGCAGGTAGACGACTGCCTTCCCGGAGGCGCGCACCGTCGCGGGCGATGCGTCGCGCACGTTGCCCACCACGGCGAGCGGGAGGCGGCGTCCCTCCAGCGTGTAGCCGAAGGTCGTGAGGTGGACGCGCGGCGAGCGGGCGTCGATCGCCTCCATGAAGGCGATCACTTCGTCGTAGCGCGACGTCTCGCGGAAGCCGGTCCGCTCCGGACGGGTGCGCGGCTCCGCACCCGGCTGGGCGGCGAGGGGCGCGGCGGCCAGGGCGAGCGCGGCCAGCGCGGTCCGGCGGATGGGTGCGGGCATCACGGGTCCGGTCGAGGGGGTGGAATGGGCCTTGGCGCGGACGAAACGTAGCGGGCGGTGGCGCACACGCAACCGCCGGCGCACGTGCCGCGCCAGCTCGCGAACCAGTTTTGCAGATGGCCTTGCAGTGGGTCGAAAGGGCGCCTACCGTAGACCGTGAATACCGACGGGAGTGGACAGAACGGACGGGGCGCCGAAGACCCCCGGGGCGGCATGGCCGAGGATGCGCGCATCACACGTGCCCTGGTCGACGTCGTCCATCAATGGCTCCTGGTACGCCGGGAGACGACGCCGCTGCGCGACCTGGAGGAAGAGATGGGACTGTCCCGGAGCACCATTCACAAGTTCGAGCGGCAGAAGTCCTACCCCCGGCAGATCTGGCCCAAGCTGCGCGCCTGGTACGTCAAGGACCGCCAGGCCCGGTACGGCGCCGCGCCCGACGAGGACCCCGTGAGCCATGTCCTCAGCGCGCTGCGAAACCTGTCGCACGTCCCCGCCTCGCAGAAGCCGCGGGCGATGAAGGCGCTGGCCCAGGCGCACCGCGAGCTGTGCACCACACTGGCGGTGCCGTGCCCCGCGTGGGTGGAGTTGCTGGAGGAGATGGCCGACGCGGAGGCGCGCCAGCACCCCCCGCGGCACGAGTCCGAGTACCGCATTCCCGCCCGGCGGAAGCCGCCCGCCAGCGAGGGGTGAGCGCGGGCGGAACCGTCCACGGTGCAGAAGTTCGGGGCCAGTTCTTGCCGGTTCGGAAAGGTGCCTGTAATGTAAGAGTGTAATCAAAATTCAAGTAAACACAGT
>JAUJMI010000110.1 GCA_030446945.1 Longimicrobium sp.
GCACCTCGCGAAACGGAAGCGTCTGCCCGCGATGGCGCCCCGCCAGGAGCTCGGCCGCCGCGGTGGGATCCGCGCGGCGCGACGGCTCCGGCGCGCCGCCGAAAAGATCCAGCACCTGGGCCGGGGGGCGCTCGGCCGGCTCCGGAGAGGCCGGGAGGAAGACGGACGCGGCGCGGTCCTCCAGACCGGCCCCCTGCACCGCCGCGTTCAGCGCCAGCGCCGCGGCGGGCTCCGAGGAAACCAGGAAGAGGTGCGCCGCGACGGCATCGTCCCCCGCCGCCACGCGCGCGCTCTTGAGCACGCGTCCATCCGCCGCCTTCTCCAGACGCTCGCCGAATCCTTCGAGCACCACGTCCAGCGTCCGCCCCGCGCCGCCGTCGCGTTCCGCCGCGCGCCACCCGAAGACCCACTCGTGCCGGGCGTCGCCCAGGAGCGCGGAGCAGCCCTCCACGATTCGCTTCGCGAACGGCGGCAGGTCGGCGAGAGGGCCGCTGAAGTTCCCCTGCTTTTCGAAGTCGGCGTGCGGGAAGCGGAGGAGGAGGTCGATGGTGGGGTCGCCCAGCAAGGCCTCCACCAGCATCCAGGGCAATCGCCGGGCGCTCGGCGGCGCCATCCAGAGAAGCGCGCGGGCGGAGTCCGGCAGGGCGAGCAGCACGTCGGCCACGTTGCGGAAGTCGGCCTCCACCAGCCCCACCTCGCCGGGAGCGGGATCGGCGGCGTCACGGACGCGGTCTCCCCACCCGATCCCCTCCAGCTCGGCGCGGAAGCGGGCGAGCAGCGCGGGGTCCTCCTCCACCAGCACGGCGGACGCGAGCTCCGGCGCGGCATCCAGCACCGCGCGCACCGCCGCCACCGCGCGCGAGGGCCCCTGCCGCCCCGGATCGCCCACCCCGAACGAGTACTCGGCCCCGGCGAAGGCATCCAGGTACACGATGCGCCCCGCCGCGCCGGGGCCGTCCTCCGCGCGCGCGGCGTCCCGCGCCCACGCGCCGGCGAACGCGGCGAGCACGGGGTGCAGCGCGGCGTCGGGAGCGGGGGGCGGAGCAGGCTTCACGGCAAAGGGCGCGGGGTGGACGGTGGACGCGGGCGAACACTACACCCGAACCCATACCGAAGCAACCCGGCCCGCAGGTTGCTGCACTGCGCGCGGGAAGATGGGTACCACCAAAGCAAACCAGGAGGAAAGCCATGGATGCCACCGCATCACGCAGGGCGACCGTCGCCTGCTCGTCGTGCGGGCGACTGAACCGCGTGGACCTATCGCGCGCGGCGGACCGGCCGAAGTGCGGCGCGTGCGGACGCGCCATCGCGCTCGGCCGCCCGCTGGCGGTGACCGACGCCACCTTTGATCGCGTGGTCGGCGGCTCCGACGTCCCCGTGCTGGTGGACTTCTACGCCGACTGGTGCGGCCCCTGCAAGATCATGGCGCCGGTGCTGGACGCGGTGGCGCAGTCCCGCGCCGGCTCCGTGCTCATCGCCAAGCTGGACACGGACCGCAACCCCGCCATCGCACGCCGCTTTCAGATCGCCTCCATCCCCACCCTCATCCTCTTCCGAGGCGGGCGGGAGGTGGGCCGCGAGCTGGGCGCCATCCCCCACCCCCGCCTGGAAGCCCTGCTGGACGGCGCGACCAGGTAGCCCGGCGTTACGCGCGGGCGGTTCCTTCCTGCCCGTGCTCTTCTGGTACCGGGCGCTCGGGGCGCGCGGCTCCGCCTCCGCGGCGATCGCCCGCGCTCCCGCGCGGCCGGCAGCTGTTCAAGGATCTCTTCATCGGTCAGGTTATCCGCCATGAATCTCCTCCCAGCTTCGGTCATCTTCTTCCGATGCGCTACCACGATGCGGTCGGCGCGCACCACCTCGCCCGGCTTCATTCCGATATACTGCCGGACGCGGCGACCGCCGCCGGGTCCAGCTCGACGCTCCAGCCGATGCGGGTGTCGGGTGCCAGGGAGGCGGCCACCGAGCAGTACTTGTCGAAGGAGAGCTGCACCGCGCGCTCCACGTGCTCGCGCGGCGAGTCGGTGGCGACGCGGAAGGTGAGGTGGAGGTCGGTCAGGCGGCGCGGGGGGTTGGGTGCGCGGGAGAAGCGCACCGAGACGCTGCACGCGCTGGGCGGTGTGCGGCGCTTCTCCAGGTAGTCCACCACGTCGATGGCCGAGCAGGACGCGATCGCCACCACCAGGGTGTCGACGGGCGTCGGCGCGGCCTCCTTGTTCCCATCGACCACGAGCGTGGGACCTCCGGCGGGGCCGCCGCGATACCGCATCCCGCCTTCCCACACCACCGCGACCGGGTACTCCGCTGGCACTCCATCCGGCATCAAATCCTCCTCTTCTTCAGTCGTCGCGCTGGACCGCGTAGGACAGCCTCACCATCCCGCTAGGATACGTGTGCGTCCCCTCGAGCGCGAGAGCGGTGCGCGGCGCATCGGGCGGCAGCAGCGGCACGCCCCCGCCCAGCAGGATCGGCACGATGGTGACCTCAACCGTGTCCACCTGTCCAGCCGCGAGCAGGCTCCGGAACAGCTCGCCGCCGCCGAACAGCCAGATCTCGCCATCGCCCGGCTCGGCGCGCAGCGCGCCTACCACCGCGCCCCCGTCCTCGGCGACGATGGCGACGCCGGGGTGATCCTCGGGCCGCAGCGTGCGCGAGAAGACGTGGACCCGCGTCCCCGGTCCCCACGGCGCGCCGGTCCGCTGCGTCAGCTCGAAGCTGCGGCGCCCCAGCAGCACCGTATCCACCTTTGCGAACAGCGCCGCGAAATCGACCGTCGGATCGCTGGGAATCCAGTCGAACTCACCATCCGGCCCGGCGATGTACCCATCCAGACTGGCGGCCACGTTGTAACGTACCCGGCGCATACACCCTCCCTTTTTTGTTTCTTGTATCTCTGTGTCTCTGTGGGAGCCTGCTGTTGCGGTTCGTCCGCGCCTCCGCGTCTACGCGTGAGACCCGCCTTCACCCGATGCCCGCCACGTGCCGGCCCGCGAGCTCCTGCAGCCAGCCGTGGATGTGGCCGTTGCTGGCCAGCACCCGCCCGGTGGCGAGCGGCTGGCCGGAATCGCCGGGCCAGCCGGTGACGCGCCCGCCCGCCTCTCGCACCAGCAGCATCCCTGCCGCGACGTCCCAGGGGGAGAGGCCGACCTCGAAAAACCCGTCCAGCCGCCCCGCCGCCACGTACGCCAGGTCCAGCGCCGCGCTCCCGTCGCGGCGCACGTCGTGAGTGGCGAGCACCGCATCCGCCACCAGCGACATGAAGGCATCCAGGTTCCCCTTCCCCTTTTTGAACGGGAAGCCGGTGCCGAGCAGCGCCCCGGCCGGCTCCCGGACCGCGCTGACGTGGATCGGCTCGCCGTTCAGGAACGCGCCGCACCCCCGCGCCGCGTGGAACACCTCGCGCAGAAAGGGGGCGTGGATCACCCCCGCGGCCGGACCCTCGTCGTCCGCGAAGGCGATGCTCACGCACACGAACGGATGCCCGTGCACGAAGTTGGTGGTGCCGTCCACCGGGTCCACGATCCACCGCCGGCCCGACGTCACGGCCGCCGAAGAGAGCTCCTCGCCGACCACCGCGTCGTCCGGGAAACGCTCACGGATGCGCTCCGTCACCAGCCGCTCCACGGCCTCGTCCACCTCGGTCACCAGGTCCGCGCGGCCCTTGAGGCGAACGCGGTCGGCGCCGGTGCGCGCGGCGATCAGCTCGGCGGCGTCGTACGCGGCGTCGAGGGCAAGGCGGAGTTCGTCGTGGAACGGCGTGTTCATCAGGGATCTCGGGAAAGGGTCGGAACGGCGGACGGCGCCGGGGATACGCATGCGGCGGTCGGCGGCGCCATCCGGCGGATCTGGCGTCCTTTTGGGACCCATGGTACATTGGGCGTTTCCGCGCGCAAAAGCCACCCGCCGCAGCGAAGGCCGGTCCCCGGTCGGACGTCCGAACGCACGCAAGTCAACCTTTTCCACCCACCCCTCACGGTCGCGCAATGGCACACACCCCCAACGAGTCGCCGCGGGAGGCAGCCGCCACCCTGGACCTCCCCCCAACACAGACGGGCTTCGCGGACACCCGCTTCTTCGGCCATCCGCGCGGGCTGGCGACGCTGTTCGGCACGGAGATGTGGGAGCGCTTCTCCTTCTACGGGCTGCGCCCCCTGCTGGTGCTCTTCATGGCGGCCGCGCTCACCGAGGGCGGCTTCGGCCTCCCGCGCGACCAGGCGTCGGCCATCGTGGGCATCTACGGCGCCTCGGTGTACCTCGCGTCGCTGCCGGGCGGCTGGGTGGCGGACCGGCTGCTTGGGCTGCAACGCGCCATCTTCATCGGCGCCGTGCTGATCACGGGCGGGCACCTTTCCATCGGCCTGTCGGGGCTGGCGGGGCCGGGAACGGCGGGGAAGGCTTTCTTCTTCCTCGGGCTGATCCTGATCGTGCTGGGCACGGGGCTGCTCAAGCCGAACATCTCCGCCATCGTCGGCGACCTGTACCCCGAGGGCGGGGCCCGGCGGGACGCTGGCTTCTCCATCTTCTACATGGGGATCAATATCGGCGCGTTCCTGGGTCAGCTCATCACGGGGTTCCTGGGCGAGACGGTGGGGTGGCACTACGGCTTCGGGGCGGCGGGCGTGGGAATGTTCTTCGGGCTGGTGTACTACGCCTACTCGGCGAAGCGGACGCTCGGCGGCATCGGCGAGGGACCCACGCGCCACCCGGACGCCGCCGTGCAGGCCCGGCAGGAGCGGCAGGTGAAGCTGTTCACCGGGATCGGCGTGGGGATCATCGCCCTCGTCTTCATCCTGGCGCTCGCCGGGGTCTTCGTCCCTGACGCGCAGGCGATCGGCAAGTCGATGACGTTCGTGCTGGTCGGGCTCGCGGTGTCCTACTTCGCCTACATCTTCGCCATGGGCGGGCTGGACGCTGGCGAGAAGAAGCGGGTGGCGGTGATCGTGGTGCTCTTCCTCTTCGCCGCCATCTTCTGGAGCGCGTTCGAGCAGGCACCGACCTCGCTGAACCTGTTCGCGGCGGACTTCACCGACCGGCAGTTCGGCGGCTTCGAGATGCCCGCCGTCTGGTTCCAGTCCATCAACTCGGCCTTCGTGATCCTGCTGGCGCCGATCTTCGCCGTGCTCTGGGTGTCGCTCGCGCGGCGCGGGTTCGACCTGTCGAGCCCCACCAAGTTCGCCCTGGGGCTGGCGTTCGCCGGGCTGGGCTTCTTCATGATGATCTTCGCCGCGAACATCGTGGTTTCCAGCGGCGGGGCCACCAAGGTGTCGCCCTGGTGGCTGGTGGGAAGCTACTTCTTCCAGACGGTGGGCGAGCTGTGCCTGAGCCCGGTGGGCCTGTCGTCGATGACGAAGCTGAGCCCGCGCAAGTACGTGGGGCAGATGATGGGGATCTGGTTCCTGGCCTCAGCGGTGGGCAACCTGATCGGGGGGCTGGTGGGCGGGCACGTGGACCCGGAGAAGCTGGAGCAGATGCCGGAGCTCTTCACCACCACCACCGCGTCGCTGATGATCGCGGCCGTGGTGCTGGGCCTCCTGGCCATTCCCATCCGGCGCATGATGGCCACCGCCCCTGACGTGCGCTCCGCGGGCGTGCACTGAGGCGCGGCGGGGCGGGATAACGCGGACGGGGCCCCCACACGCGGGCCCCGTTCGCCGTTCGTGGGGAACGCGCGCCGCGCAGCCGTTTACAGGAGGCGATGCGGCGGATCCCCCGCCGGCGCACGAAGAACAGAACAAGCATGTTGAGCGACGAGCAGATCGGCGAGAAGATCCGAGCGCTGGAGCTGGAGGAGGACTACATCCGCGAACTCCTGGCCTCTCTCGGCTTCGACCCCGCGGACGGCTTCACCTCCGAGTCCATCGCGGCCCTCGAGCACGCGACGATGGACGAGCGCCGGCGGGCGGCTCTGCGGACGCTCGCGCTCGCGCCGGACTGATGAACTGCGGGATGGGGGATGGGGGACCGGGGATCAGCAACCGCCCGGCTCAACGCGTTCCCCGTTCCCCCAACCGCATCCCCTCATCCCCCAGCCCAATCCGCGCCGTCATGTTCCACCTCGACCCCTCCGACCCCACGCCCATCGAAGCCCAGCTCGTCCGCACCGTGCGCTCGGCGCTGGGCGCGGGGCTGCTGGTGCCCGGCGAGCGGCTCCCGACGGTGCGGCAGCTCGCGGTGGACCTGCGTGTGGGGGCCAACGCGGTGGCGCGCGCGTACCAGGAGCTGGAACGGCAGGGGGTGCTCGAAACAAAGCAGGGGGTGGGGACCATAGTGCGGTTGTCGCCGAGCGCCATCAAGCACGACGAGCTGCTCGCCGAGCTGTCGGCGCTGGAGGACACCTTTTTACGGGAAGCGAGCGAGCTGGGGTTTTCGCTGGACGAAGTCATCATCCACCTGGACAGCCGCCGCCCGCGGTAAGAGGCACCCATGCCAGGCAACAACGTCGTGCCATCCAAGGGCAACATGATCGCGCCGCAGATCAATACGCCGCGCCCCAACTTCATCTCCGCCCTCGCGTTCGGCGTCCCCACGGTGGCCGGGGCGGTCACGGCGGCGGCGGTGAACACGCCGCTCGCGTTGATCGTGGGGGTGGGGCTCGGCATCGTGGCCGCGCTCTCGCCCAAGATCGCGCAGCACTGGGAGCGCGCCGTGGTGCTGCGCTTCGGGCGCTACGCCGGGCTGCGCGGGCCCGGTCCCTTTTTCGTGATCCCCTTCGTGGACAGCATCTCCGCGTGGGTGGACCAGCGCACCGTCACAACCGCCTTCACCGCCGAGGAGACGCTCACCTCGGACACGGTGCCGGTGAACGTGGACGCGGTGCTCTTCTGGACCGTCTACGATCCCGAGAAGGCCGCGCTGGAGGTGCAGGACTATACCGCCGCCATCAGCTGGGCGTCGCAGACGGCGCTGCGCGACATCATCGGGCGCACCTCACTTTCCGAGCTGCTGCGCGGGCGGGTGCGCATCGAGAAGGAGCTGCAGGCGCTGATCGACGAGCGCACCACCCCCTGGGGCGTCACCGTGCACTCGGTGGAGATGCGCGACGTGGTGATCCCCGCCGCTCTGCAGGACGCCATGTCCCGCGAGGCGCAGGCATCGCGCGAGAAGTCGGCGCGCATCATCCTGGGCCAGGCCGAGGTCGCCATCGCGGAGCTGTTCGAGCAGGCCGCCGAGCGCTACCGCGACAACCCCACGGCGCTCCAGCTCCGGCAGATGAACATCCTGTACGAGGCGCTGAAGCAGAAGGGCGGGATGATGGTGATCCCCAGCAGCATCGTGGAGTCGATGGGGCCGGCGGGGGTGATGGGCACCGCCGCGCTCGCCGGCCAGGCGCAGCAGAAGCAGGACGCCGACGCCGCCGCCGACCTCCCCGCCGCCTTCCCGCCCCACCCCCACTTTCCGCCAGCCGCGGACCTGCGGGTGTTCGGCGGGAGCTGAGGGCCCTCTGCCCCAGCGTCGCTCCGCGACGCATCCCCCTCCCCCCAAACTACCTGGGGGAGGGGGCGTTTGCGTGCGTCCGTGCGGTGCGCCGTCCCCCGGGCAGCCCCGTGTGGCTGCCCGTGCTTTCCTCTGCCCAGGCAGCCCGCGTGTCACGCCTCAAACCGACCGCTTCCCAGCCCCGGACGCCGAGATTCGAGGTACTCGCGGGCGCAGCGGCGGATCAGCGCCTGCGCTTCGGGGAGCCAGCCGGTAGAAGCCGTGCTCCTCGTTCTCTATGTAAGCGGGATGGTCATCGCCA
The DNA here is from genome assembly GCA_030446945.1 of Longimicrobium sp. GTDB lineage: Bacteria > Gemmatimonadota > Gemmatimonadetes > Longimicrobiales > Longimicrobiaceae > Longimicrobium. The sequence continues at coordinate 7,733 of JAUJMI010000110.1, forward strand.
GCCCCGTAGCGCGAGCAGGGCTACGAACCCGAGCTCTCGCGGTTCCACATCAGGAGCGCGAGCCAGAAGACGAAAGTCTGGACGGATGACGGCCTGTCCGCGGGAGCTCGACGAAGGTGCGGCGCGTGAACATGCCGGCCGGCGCGACCCGCCCCACCTGCTGCTCCCCCTCGAACAGCCCGAAGCGCCGGCTCCACATCGACTCTCTGCGCAGCGTGAACGACCGCCTTCCGACCTCCAGCTCGAACCGGTCGCTGAACACGCTGGGCTTGATGGCGCGCGCCAGCGTCTTCCCGTGCCACTCCAGGAGGAAGGCGCCGCTCATCATCCCCCCGCGGTACAGCCGAAAGGTCTCGCCCTCGATCCGCACGTCCGCCTTCTCGCTCCACGATGACGCGTCCAGGTCGGCGATCGCTCGGCCGTCCTGTTGAAGGTGGAAGCCGCTGGAGAAGATCCCCTTCGGAATTGCCTCGATCATGAACGCGTCCGGGACTGGTGGCTGCCGGGCGGGCGCCACGGCTCGCCTCGGGCTACGTGCCCGTACGGGAGGCGGTTTCGCCGGCGGACGTCAAGGTGTGCATGCGGAGATCACCCATCGAGGGGAGTTGCGGGTCGCGGGATGCGGGGTGGCGTACTCTCCGCAACTTTTACGGTTCCGTGGCCCTCGTAAGCACCCGCCGCCGGCCGGGTTGGCAGAAAAGCCTGCCAGAATGGCCGAGCGGATTGGTCCGGCGGCTGCAACGCGCACGGGACGCAGGTCGTCCATTCCCCCTCAACCCGGAGGAACCCGTGAAATCATATCTGTCCGTGTTTCTGCTCGTCGCCTCTGCCGCGGCGTGCGCACCCTCAGCGCCGCAGCCGGGGCCCGCCCCGCGCCGCGCACCGCTCGATGCCGACGTGCCGCCCATCCTCGCGCTGCTGAGCGACCGGGAGCGGCTGTCGCTCACCTCTTCGCAGGTGATCGCGATCGACTCGATCGCGCGCGACTGGGACGTCCACAACGTGAAGCTGAACCGCCGGCTGCGCGTGGCGCGCGGCAAGCGTCCGGTCACCATGGCGCTGAAGCCGGAAGCGAGCCCCACCCGCGCCGCCCTCGCCGCCAACAACCGGCGCGCCGCCGAGGCCGTGGAGCAGGTCCTGACCCCGTCGCAGCGCGAAGCCGCCTGCGCCATGCCCCGCGCCACCGGTGCACGCGCGGCCCGGAGCGGCGGAGCCAAAGCCTCGTCCACCGGACGCGGCGCCGCGCGGCCTGATGCCCGTCGCGCGGCGGTACGCCCTGCGTGGCACTGGTGCGCCGGCGTTGCTCCGGCCCAGCCGCTCGCGACGCTGTAAGTCCGAGTAATCCCACCTGGCGCGGCGGCGGAGACCTGCTGTCGCGCCAGGATCTACTCGTCCGGATAGAAGTAGTGCCGCTGCCATTCGTACGCACGGCCTCGCACCCTGCACCACTTGTCGAAGTCCGCGCCGCCCCGTCGCGGAAGGCGATCCAATCCTCGACGAGCTGCCGCGGCCGCGAGCTCCGCCCGCAGCTCGGAACGTGTGTGCGGGTCCGCGACCCCTACCTTTCTGATGACAGGTATCAGGACCACACCGTACACGCGGCAAGCGCACGAGTGGCTGGACCGTTCGGGCCCAGCCACTCGCTGCCGTCAAGCTGTCCCAAAGCGCTACTCGCCGTACGGCACCCAGATGTTCTTGACGTGGGTGGCGTGGCGGAGGAACTCGGGACCCTCGGCCTGTTCGGCGCTCTCCCAGTCGCGGGGGCGGCCGTAGTTGACAAAGGTGCGCTTCATGTTGCCCGTGGAGAGGCGCTCCACCCTCGTGCTCCCCTCCGCGCCGCCGAAGTACCACATCGCGTCCACGTCGTCGTGGCCGGCGAGGGTCTCGGCGAGCTCGTCGCGGCGGCCGGTGACGATGTTCACGACGCCGCCGGGGACGTCGGAGGTGTCGAGGACCTGGTAGAAGTCGGTGGCGGCGAGCGGGTGGCGCTCGGAGGGGATCACCACCACGCTGTTGCCCATCGCGATGGCCGGGGCCACCAGCGACACGAAGCCCAGGAGCGGCGCCTCGTCCGGGCAGGCGATC
>JAUJMI010000495.1 GCA_030446945.1 Longimicrobium sp.
CCGAATCCTATTTGAGACCCCTGCCATCGGTGCGCGCGGTTTCATGCTACGGACTAGCGAAGGTCACCACGCGATTCGGGCGGCGGATCTATCGCAAGGTGTCTTGTTGGCTCTAGCGCTACTTACGGTTTTCGTACCTCCCTGATCCGCCGTCGAACATCGGGCTGGAGGAGCCGGACCGCGGTATTCACCCGCGGCTGTACCGGGACATACAGGACGCGCTCTATCGCCTCTCGTACCCGGAGTCGTTCGGGATCAACCGTGCCCCGGTGCAGGTGATCGTCACGACACACTCTCCGTTCATGCTCGATCTCCACAAGGATCACCCGGAGGAGATCGTCATTGCGGAGAAGACGGAGCGCGGGTCGGAGTTCCACCGGCTCAGCGAAAGGCCGGATCTTGCCGAGTTGTTGGACGAGGTCAGCCTGGGTGAGGCTTGGTACAGCGGGATCCTCGGCGGGGTGCCTGCAGCGCCATGAAGGTAGCCGTCCTCAGCGAATCATCAGCGGACGAGGCGGCGGTGCGGCTGCTGGTGGAGGCGGTTCTTGGGATGCAGACCACCTTGCCCTAGCCGCTCACACTTCGCTCGCGCGGTTGGCCCGCGGTGCGTGACGTGCTTCCGGCGATCATCCGGCACCTGCACTTCCAGACCGACGTGGAAGGGCTGGTCGTGGTGGCGGACTCGGACCGATCGGTGACTCACACGACGCAGCACGACAGAGTCGAGGGCGGACAGGCGGGGTGCCGTGTGTGCGAGCTCCGGAACGTGCACGAGCTCATCCGGAGCCGTCTTGCTGAGCGCGTGGGCCGAGCTTCTCTGAAGGTCGCCATCGGAGTCGCCGTCCCGGCCGTGGAGGGTTGGTACGCGCGAGGGGTCGTCCCCCACGTCAACGAGGCTGCCTGGTCCCGTGCCCTGCAGAGTGGGCAGTTCCCATACACCAAGGTGAGCTTGAAGAAGACAGTGTACGGAACTCGCCGGCCATCGATCCTGCTGGAAATAGAGCGTGCCGTCGAGGCAGCGAGCCGGCTCGCGAACCACATCGATGGGCTGGAGGCGGACTTCCCTGGCGGCTTCGGCGCGCTCGCCGCGGATCTGCGACGCTGGCGGCTCTGAGCGGGTGGGGAAAAAGAACACGAGGTGCGGCACAATCGCTCTGCCGCACCTCGTACGTTGCACCCGCGAACCTCGTGAGCAGTTACACTGCCAGCGGCTCCCGCACGTTCCGCCGCGTCAGCCACGACAGCACGAAGCACGTCACCACCTGGAGCCCAAAGGTGGCCGCCAGGAGGATCGCGGGGTCTGCCTCTAGGCCGACGTAGCGGACGGTGGCGCCGGTGGCGGCGGCGGAGCCGAGCACGCCGAGGCCCGCCCGGCCGCGCCGCCCCGTCAGGCGGTGGACGGCCCAGGGGGTGAAGAGCACCGTAGCCACGGCGCCGCCGAGGAACTGGGCGCGGTTCTCGTCCACCACGCCGGACGCGGCGAGGGCCCACGAGCCCACGAACAGCCCCACCACGATTGTGGTGACCGAGAACTCCCAGAGCGCGCGCAGGAAGCGCCGCACCACGCCCGGCTGGCGCCGCTCCTCCATAAGCGGAGCCGCGGGTGCGGGGGGACGCACCGGGGTGGACGCGGGGCGAGCTGGCGGGGGCGCGGGCGGCTCCACCGAGACCGCGCGCAGAGGCGCGGGGCGGACGGGCACCGGCGGCGGCACGCGGGGCGCGGCGGCCGTGGTGGAGGCGGGGCGCGGCGCCTCGTCCTGCAGCGGGGTGAAGTCCTCCTCGTCCGCCACGAACATCAGCGTCGGCTCGGAGGGGGTGGAGACCGGGGCGGCCGGGCGGGGAGAGGACGCGACGGTCGGCGCCACGCCCAGCGCCTCGGCGAAAGCGGCGGCGTCGCGGAAGCGCTCGCGCGGCGACAGGGCGAGCGCGCGGACCAGCGCCCCGTACAGGTCGCCGGGGAGCTGCGGGGCGCGCTGGGGGAGGGCACGCACGGCGGCCCTCACCTCGTCCGCGGCGCGCGCCGGGTCCGAGGAGGTGAAGGGACGCATCCCCGTCGCCAGGTGGTAGCCGACGGCGGCGAGGCTGAACACGTCCGACGCCGGGCCCACGTCGCCCTCGCCCGCCATCTGCTCGGGCGAGGCGTAGGCGGGGGAGAAGGGGGCGCGCCCGAACTCGGTGAGCGCCGTCATGGAGCCATCGTCGGCGTCCAGCTTGGCGATGCCGAAGTCGAGGACGCGCACGTGCGGCTCGTCCGGGCTGTCGGCCTCCTCCAAAAATAGATTCCCCGGCTTGATGTCGCGGTGCACGAGACCCACGCGGTGCCCCGCGGCCAGCCCGCGCGCAGCCTGGCGCAGGATCGAGACGGCCACGCCCAGCGGCGGCGCGCCCGTGCGGGTGAGGCGCGCGGCCAGGTCCTCGCCGCGCAGCAGCTCCATCACCAGGAAGTCGAGGTCCACCTCGGCGTCGGTGCCGAAGTCGTACACGGCGACCACGTTGGGGTGGCGCAGCGAGGCCACCGCGCGCGCCTCGCGGTGGAAGCGCGCGCGCAGTCGGGCGTGCTCGCCGGGGTCGGCGCCGCCCGTGCCGATCACCTTCACGGCGACCTCGCGCCCCAGCCGCTCGTCGGTGGCGCGGTACACGGCGCCCATGCCGCCGCGGCCG
>JAUJMI010000496.1 GCA_030446945.1 Longimicrobium sp.
CGGTGGCGATCCGGCGCGCGCGCTGGAGATCGCCCGCACCGCCGGGGGCGAGGAGGCGCCGCGCGGGCACCTGGTGCGCGGTCAGGCCCTGCTCGCCACCGGCGACACCGCGGGCGCCGCCGATGCCCTCGCCGCCGCAGCCCGTGGCGACAACCGGGGCACCGTCGCCTGGGCCGCGGCCGAAGCGCTCGCCCGCCTCCCCGGACGCGAAGCCCCCGCCGCCGAAGCCTACCTCCTCGCCTTCGCCGCCGGCCTCCCCGAAGCCCGCGCCGAAACGGTCGCCCGCGCCCAGGAGCTCGCCGGACGTCCCGACCGCGCGCGCCGCATCCGCGACCAGGCCGCGGCGAGATAGCCGATATGCGCCTCCTCCTCCGCCGCGCGCACTCCGCGGGGCCGCGCAACGTGGCTTGCGCGAAACCCAACGCTAGGTTATCGTCGTGCCAACGGTTCTTCGCGTCGGCGGTTTCGCGTTCCGCATCTACACGCAGGAGCACGAGCCCCCGCACGTGCACGTCTACAATGCGCACGGCTGGTGCCGCATGTACATCGCGACCGGGGCGGTCAGCAAGAACGCGGGGATGCGGCCGCCGGATGTGCTCAAGGCGGCGCGGATCGTGGCTGCGAACGAGAAGCTTATTGGCCGGAAATGGGAGGAGATCCATGGCAAACCCTGAGCCGCGGCGCCTGACCGAGGCCGAGATCCTGGCGCAGATTCCGGCAGCCGAGGCGCGCGCGCGTGAGGAAGCGCTCATCGAGCCCCGCGCCGCGTCCGCACGCTATGATGCCGAGACGGGCCGCATCCTCGTCGAGCTCACGAACGGATGCCTGTTCGGCTTCGTGCCTACCGAACGGGAGCTCTTGACGACCGCCACCCCCGAGCAGCTCGCGGCCGTCGAGGTGGACCTCGGGGGTGAGGGCCTTCACTGGGAGGAGATCGACGCCGACGTTTCCCTCCCCGGTTTGATCGCCCAGCGCCTGAACTTGGCGGCGTGGGCGCCGAAGTTCATGGGCCAGCGCACCAGTGAGGCCAAGTCCGCTGCCGCCCGCGCGAACGGGGCGAAGGGCGGCCGGCCGAAGCGAGACGCCGCGTAGCGGCGGCCGGGTTGCTGTGGCGGTTGGAACCGCTGCAACAACCGCGGCAAGCCTGCCTTCGAAGGCCCCGGTGGCGGGATGGGGCGGGAGGCGGCGGGCGCCCCGGCCGCATCAGCGGGGGATGCATCCCGAACACCGGGGGCTAAAGCGCGCGACTGGAACTACCGGAGCCCACTGAAGTGGGCCCGCGAGTCGCAGCCAGTCCGCGGAGGGGGACTTTGCGTGTTTACAGCGGCCTTCATTCGCTCCTGGAACGGGGTGGCAACGCCGGCATCAAACCGCGGCACAGATCGCATCCCCGAGTCTGCGCAGGCGGACTTTGTGCTTCTGTTGCCGCGAGCTCACTCGCCCACGTCACCGAGCCCCTACAGCGACAGCTCCCAGGGCCGCGTACCCGGCCCCCGACCGCGGTCCAGCGCGTCGCGCATCAGGATGTCGTGGCAGTTGACCTCCGGCTCGCCGGGGGCGGGGCGGCGCTGCACGTACTCGCCGTCCGGCCGCAGCTCCCAGGCGAGTCGGTTGTCGTTGAGCGAGAAGTGGAGGATCTCCACGATGCGGTCGCGCAGCGCGGCGTCCAGCACCGGCACCAGCACTTCCACGCGCTCGTTGAGGTTGCGCTCCCGCCAGTCCGCGCTCCCGATGAAGATCTCCGGGTCGCCGTCGTTGTTGAAGAAGAAAACGCGGTCGTGCTCCAGGAAGCGACCCACGATGCTCACCATGCGGATGTTCTCGCTGTACCCCGGAAGTCCGGGACGAAGCCGGGTGTGCCCGCGCACGATCAGGTCGATGCGCACGCCGGCCTGAGAGGCGCGGTACAGCTCCTGGATGATCCCCGCGTCGTCCAGCGCGTTCATCTTGGCGATGATGCGCCCCGAGCCGCGTGCGCGCTGGAAGTGGATCTCGCGCTCGATGTGCTCCACGAAGAGGCGGCGCATGTCGCGCGGGGCCACCACCAGGCGGTCGTACTGCTGGTCCGGCGCGTACCCGGTGAGGAAGTGGAAGAGGTTCACCAGGTCGTTGCCGATCTCGGGATTGCAGGTCAGCACCCCCAGGTCGCTGTACAGGCGCGAGGTGCGGGCGTGGTAGTTCCCCGTCCCCACGTGGCAGTAGGTGCGCGGCCGGCCCCCCTCGTCGCGCACCACCAGCAGCACCTTGCTGTGCGTCTTCAGCCCCACCAGCCCGTAGGTGACGTGCACCCCGGCGTCTTCCAGGATCTCGGCGAGCTGGATGTTGTTCTGCTCGTCGAAGCGGGCCGTGACCTCGATCAGCACCGCCACCTGCTTCCCCCGCTCCGCCGCGTGCAGCAGCGCCCTCACCACCGGCGAGTCGACGCCCGTGCGGTAGAGGGTCTGCTTGATGGCGACCACGCGCGGGTCGTCGGCCGACTCGTCGAGGAGGCGCAGGACGCTGGAGGTGAACGACTCGTACGGGTGGTGCACCAGCACGTCGCCGCGCCGGATCACCGCAAAGATGTTCTTCTCCTCCTCCGTCTCCCCCTCGTGGCGAAAGGGCTCAGGGACCACCGGCTCCCACGGCTCGTAGCGGAGCGCCGGCAGATCCAGATCG
>JAUJMI010000111.1 GCA_030446945.1 Longimicrobium sp.
CTTCGGCAAGAAGCTGACGCTGGTTCCCATCCTGCGCGCCGGGCTGGGGATGGTGGACGGCGTGGCGCGGCTGATGCCGTCGGTGCGCGTGGGCCACATCGGCCTGTACCGCGATCACGAGACGCTGGAGCCGGTGGACTACTACTTCAAGATCCCCAACACCCCCAACGAGCGCCACTTCATCGTCCTGGACCCCATGCTGGCGACGGGCGGCTCCGCGTCGGCGGCGGTGACGTCGCTCAAGAAGCAGGGCGTGGCGCGCATCCAGTTCGTCTGCCTGGTGGCCGCCCCCGAGGGCGTTCAGCGGATGCTCGCCGACCACCCGGACGTGCAGATCTTCACCGCCGCGCTGGACCGCGAGCTCAACGAGCAGGGCTACATCCTCCCCGGCCTCGGCGACGCCGGCGACCGGCTGTTCGGCACGAAGTAGCGACGGGAGCCGCGTTGAAATCCGCGCGGCTCCCGTTGTATATTCAGGTGTCCTTCCACCGGAGGGCCCGTAGCTCAGCGGTTAGAGCAGGGGACTCATAATCCCATAGTCGGGGCCGGAGGTTTTTCGGAAAAGTAGGGCCCGTAGCTCAGGGGTTAGAGCAGGCGACTCATAATCGTTAGGTCGTGGGTTCGATTCCCACCGGGCCCATAACCGCCTGCGGTTCCTAGAGACAGGAGCCGCAGGCGTTTTGCTCTCCGCCTGCGGCTCGCTGTCTCTCCGGCGCCACCGTCCGGCGGCAATTCTTAGATTTTTGCCCTCTGTCCCGCGTCCTGGCGCGGGACAGAAACGGGACCGGAGGAGGGCGCCCCGCCGCGCATGTCCGTGCACTTCATGGGGCTGGCGGGGGTGATGGGCCCGCTTCCGCACCCGTTCACGGAGCTGGTGCTGGAGCGGGCGTCGCGCAAGGACCCGGCGCTGCGCGACTTCCTGGACCTGTTCAACGACCGCCTCCTGCGACTCGTCCTATCAGGTGCGGAAGAAGCACGGCATCGCCCTCTCGCTGAGCCCCCCGCAGGAGACGGAGGTGGCCCGCGCCCTCTTCCCGCTGGCCGGCCTGGGCGCGCCCTTCCTGCGCGACCGGATGGAGCCCGAAGCCGTGCCGGGTGCGGCCGTCCTGGCGCACGTGTGACTGCTGGCGGCGCACCCGCGTTCCATGGCGGGCCTGGAGGGGATGCTCTCCAGCTACTTCGACGTGTGCATCCGCGGGCGGCAGTTCGAAGGGCGCTGGCTCCCGGTGGAGCCGGACCAGCACACGCGCATCGGCCGCGCCGGCCGCAACAACCGCCTGGGTACGGATACGATGCTGGGGACGCGCTTCTGGAACAGGCCGCCGCCTTCCAGCTCGACGTGGGCCCGCTGACGCTGGCGCAGTACCGCGCCTTCCTTCCGGACGGCCCCGCGCACCGCCCCCTGCGCGAGCTGACGCGCTTCTACGCGGGCACGGAGCTGGACTTCACGGCCCGCCTCGTGCTGAAAGCAGGCGAAGTCCCGTGCTCCACCCTGGATCGCGGCGCCGAGAGCCGCGGCTGGGGTGGACGAGCTGGCTGGGCACGACTCCAGGTTCCGCGGCCAAAGTGATCCGGATGGAGGGCACGCTGAGATTCCTCGCGCTGGGCGACTCGTACACCATCGGGGAGGGCGTCGCCGAGCCCGAGCGCTGGCCCGTGCGCCTGGCGGCGATGCTGGCGGAGCGGGGGATCCGTCTGGATCCCCCCGAGATCATCGCCCGCACCGGCTGGACCACGGACGAGCTGGACGCCGCCATCGACGCGGCGGCGCCGGTGGGCCCGTACAGCCTGGTCTCGCTGCTAGTTGGCGTCAACAACCAGTATCGCGGCCGCTCGGCGGAGGAGTACCGCGAGCAGTTCCGGTTCCTCCTCGGTCGGGCGAGCGGCTTCGCGGGGAACGAGGCGGGCCCCGTGCTGGTGCTCTCGATCCCGGACTGGGGCGTCACCCCCTCCGCTGCCGGCCGCGACCGCGACGCCATCGCCCGCGAGATCGACGCCTTCAACGCCATCGCGCACGAGGAGGCGAAGCTCGCCGGCGCCCGCTGGGTGGACCTGACCCCCGCCTCCCGCACCGCCGGCGCCCGCCCCGGCATGCTGGTGGCCGACGGCCTGCACCCCTCCGCCGCCGCGTACGAGGAGTGGGCGCGGCTGGCGCTGCCGCATGCCGTGGAGGCGCTGAAGGCGGGGTGAGGGGCGGGCCCCCGTTCGTCACCTCGCCGCCCCCTCCCCCAACAACCTGGGAAGGGGGCGCTGGCGTACGCCGGTGCGGGATGCATGGGTCGGTGCGGGGGCACGGGCATTCGCCGCTATGAGGTCGGGGTGCGTCCTTCGCGTATGGCTACGGGTCGTCCGTCCGGAGGGTGCCGCGCGGGGGGGGGGGCGGCGGCGGTGCAGGGGGGCGGCACGGCGGCGCGGTGCAGGCCCAACGATGCGCGCACGGTGGCCTCCAGGCAAGCCGCCCGCGATGCTCATCGATCCGTAACGCGTCCGCCGCCGCCGTGGCATTATCTTGTGCGCAGCCCCATACACCTTTTGCGCCGCGCTGCCATGCCGATCCGCGACGACCTCTACCGGAAAATGATCGAGGAGCGCCAGGCCGCCGAGACGGAGGCGCGCCGCGGCGATCTGCGCCGCTGGCTGCTGGTGCTGGCGGTTTGCCTCCTCTGGCAGGTCGCGGGGGGCGCGCTGGTCGTCTTCGCCTTCCACACCCACATGCCCCACGACGACGCCATGCAGATCGTCTGGGGCGGCCTCGGCATCGCGGCGGCGGGGACGGTGCTCACCGTCGCCATCGGCGCGCCCAGGCAGGGGCGGGAGGAGTAGGACGGTCCCCTCTCGCCGCTCGTCACTCGCTGCCCCCCCCGAAACCGAGGCCTACGCGTGCATGGGTGCGCGGTTGCGTGGGACGTCGGCGGAGCGGGCACGGACAGCCACGCGGGGCGGCCCACACGGGGTCGGCGGCGGATGGCGGGGATCACCGGGCGGGGCAGACACGCAGGTTACACGCAGGTCTGCCCCTACGGAAATCCGTGCGGAGCGCGGCGGTCGAGTTGGGCGCCAAGGGCGGGCGCGATGAATCGCGCCCCTACGAGATCTTTGCGCCGCATGCCGAATTCTCCCCCTCACCCGCTTGCGCGCCCCCCGCAGGGGGGAGGGGGGCCTCCGCGCATCATCTAATCTGAAGTCACTTCGCTGTGCGACAAGAGACGTAGCCACAGCGCATTACGAATATCACCTGATACGCTTTCTACCCGCCCCGCCCCCGCATCCCCCCCCCGCCGCCCGGTTGCTGACTACGCCCGCCGGAGGTATCATCCGGGCATACCAGACGATCCTCGCACCCACGCTCCGCGCATGAAACGCAGAGAGTTCCTCCTCCGTAGCGCAGGGGGCGCCGCACTGGCGCTCGCGCCCACGCATGTACTCGCGAGCGGGCTCCGGCATGGGGAGCCCGACTACAAGGCACTCACCGGGCGGGCGCTGGACGCGGCGCGGAGGGCCGGCGCCAGCTACGCGGACGTGCGCATTACGCGCAACCGCAGCCAGTCCATCGCCACGCGCGAGCGGCGCATCACCGGGTTCGACGACGGGGAGACCTTCGGGTTCGGGGTGCGGGCGCTGGTGAACGGCGCGTGGGGGTTCGCCGCGTCGCGCGACCTGACGCTGGACGAGGTGGAGCGGGTGGCGCGCTCGGCGGCGTCGCAGGCACGGGCCAGCGCGGCCACCCTGCGCCGGCCGGTGGTTCTCGCGCCCGCCGAGGTGCACCGCGACGTGACCTGGCGCTCGCCGATCCAGACCGACCCGTTCGACGTCCCCATCGAGGAAAAAGTGGCGCTGCTGCTGGCCGCCAACGAGGCCGCGCTCAAGGTGCAGGGCGCCAGGTTCGTCACCTCGTCGATGTTCTTTCTGCGCGAGGAGAAGACGTACGCCAACACGGACGGCTCGTACATAACGCAGACGATCTACCGGTCGTATCCGCAGATGAACGTGACGGCGGTGTCGGCGGACGGGTCGGACTTCCAGACGCGCATGTCCACCGACGTGCAGCCGATGGGCCTGGGTTACGAGCACGTGCGAGGCGCGCGGCTGGCCGAGAACGCGCCGCGCTGGGCGGAGGACGCGGTGAAGAAGCTCACCGCGAAGCCCGTGGAGCCGGGGCGCTTCGACCTGGTGCTCCTCCCCTCGCACCTCTTCCTGACCATCCACGAGTCGATCGCGCACCCCACCGAGCTGGACCGCATCCTGGGGTACGAAGCCAACTACGCGGGTACGTCGTTCATCAGCCCCGTCCGGGATTACCTCGGCAAGTTCCGCTACGGGCCGGCCAACTTCAACATCCAGGCGGAGCGCAGCGCGCCGGGGTCGCTGGCCACGGTGGGGTACGATGACGAAGGGGTACGGCCGGACGAGTACCTGATCGTCAAGAACGGCGTCCTCAACGACCTGCAGACGACGCGCGAGCTGGCGCCGCTGCTGGCGGACTGGTACCGGCAGCAGGGGAAGCCGGTGCGCAGCCACGGCAACTCGTACGCGCAGAGCTGGAGCGACGTGCAGTTCCAGCGCATGCCCAACGTCAATCTGATGCCCAACCCCGAGCGCGACGTGTCGCTGGACGAGCTGGTGGGCGACGTGCGGGACGGCATCCTGATCGAGGGGCGTGGCTCGTACTCCATCGACCAGCAGCGCTACAACGCGCAGTTCGGCGGGCAGACCTTCCACGAGATCAAGAACGGCAAGGTGGGCGGGATGCTCAAGGACGTGGCGTACCAGATGAGGACCCCCGAGTTCTGGAATTCGGTGGACGGGATCGGGGGGCGGAGCACCTACTTCGTGGGCGGCTCCTTCAATGACGGCAAGGGGCAGCCGTCGCAGTCCAACGCGGTGTCGCACGGCTGCCCGCCGGTGCGCGTGCGCAAGATCAACGTCATCAACACCGGCCGCCGGGGCTAGACCCCCCCGCCGGGACCCTTACGCGGCGCAGCGTGTACCGATGCCGCGGAAGAGGTAATCGTGCCGCTGGCAACGCGTTGGGAGCATCCGGCCCACCGCCGCGATCCGCCGTCGCCGGTTGACGAAGGCGCGCGGCGGGGGTTAGTATTGCAACTTCTCGCGCGACAATCGCTTCCACGGTTACCGGCGTTTCCTCCAACCCCCCTCCGGGAGTCCGTACTCTCCGATGTTTCAGACACTGAGAGCGCGCGTGGCGCTCATCCTCCTGGCCGTCGCGGCCAGCTCGTTCTTCCTCTACCGCAACTACATGCGGGGCGGACCCGACGGCAAGCCTGCCGGGCAGATGGTCACCCTGGGACTCGACCTCCAGGGCGGGAGCCACTACGCCCTCGAGCTGGACCAGACGGGGCAGAAGCTGACCGCGGCCCAGCGCGACGACGCTATCGAGCGCGCCCTGACCGTCGTGCGCATGCGCGTGGACGAGATGGGCGTGGCCGAGCCGCTGGTGCAGAAGTCGGGGAAGGACCGGATCATCGTGGAGCTGGCCGGGCTCAAGGAAGGGAACAGCGCCAAGGAAGTGCTGCAGAAGACGGCGTTCCTGGAGTTCCAGATCGTCCGTCCGCTGACCGAGCTTCAGCCCGCGCTCCCCCGCATCGACCAGGCGATCGCCCGCGCCTTTCCGGCTTCGGCCAGGGGCGCGGGGGCCGCTGCCCCGGCGAACCCGGTGGGCGGCATCCTGCAGACGGCGCCCAAGGCCGACAGCGCGGGGCGTGACAGCGCTGGCGACAGCACGGCGGTGGCGGCGAACACCACGACCCCGGCCGGCACGGCCGCGGCCGGCGTCAACGCGGCGCCGCTGAGCTCCAAGATCGGCCCCGGGCCGGACGGCTCGCTCGCGATCCGCAAGGCGGACGAGGCCGAGGTCGCCCGCTGGCTGGCGCACCCCGAGGTGCAGCGCCTCCTCCCGCGCGGCAGCGAGCTCCTGTGGAGCATCCCGGAGACGGAGGCGAACCCCGAGTACCGCACGTTCTGGTTCGTGGAGAACCGGCCCATCATGACGGGCGAGTACCTGGAGGACGCGCAGGCACAGAGCGACCAGTTCGGCCGCCCGGTGGTGGCGTTCGAGCTCAGCCGCGCCGCGGGGCGCCGCTTCGAGAAGGCGACCGGCGAGCACATCAACGAGCAGATGGCGATCGTGCTGGACAACCGCGTCTACACGGCCCCCTCCATCCGCAGCCAGATCGGCTCCCGCGGGCAGATCGAGATGGGGACCTCCAAGCTGGAGGACGCCTCGGAGCTCGCGCTGGTGCTGCGCGCCGGCGCCCTTCCCGCCCCGCTCAAGGTGGTGGAGGAGCGCAGCGTCGGGCCGTCGCTCGGCCGCGACTCGATCCAGAACGGCAAGACGGCCGGGCTCATCGGCGTGATGATCGTGATCGGGCTGATGCTGCTCTTCTACAAGTTCTCGGGCCTGCTGGCGGTGGCCGCGCTGTCCGTGTACGTGCTCTTCGTGCTGGGCTCGCTCGCCGCGCTGGACGCCGTGCTCACCTTCCCCGGGATCGCCGGGCTGATCCTGTCGATCGGCATGGCGGTGGACGCGAACGTGCTGGTGTACGAGCGCATCCGCGAGGAGCTGGACGCGGGGCGCAACGTGAAGGCCGCGGTGAGCGAGGGCTTCCGCCACGCGCTCTCGGCCATCGTGGACTCCAACCTGACGACGCTGATCACGGCGGCGATCCTGTACTACGTGGGCACCGGCCCGGTCCGTGGCTTCGCGGTCACGCTGGCGCTGGGCATCATCGCCTCCATGTTCACCGCGATCTTCGTGACGCGGACGCTCTTCCTCGCGTATCTGCAGCGCCGGCCGGCCGCGCAGTCCCTCTCCATCTGACCCGGCCCGGAGGATACTGACATGCGAGTTTTCCAGAACGCGAACTACCCGTTCATGCAGTGGCGGCGGCGCGCCTACATCCTGACCGCGCTCCTCTTCCTGGCCGGGTTCGTGGCGATGGGGATGAACGTGGCCCGGTACGGCACGTGGCAGAACTACGGCGTGGACTTCACGGGCGGCACGCTGGTGCAGGTGCAGTTCCAGCGCCCGGTGACGGTGGAGCAGATCCGCGGCGCGTCGCGGGCGGCCGGGCACACGGGGTGGGAGATCACCCGCTTCGGCACCGGCAACGAGTACGTGATCCGCATGCCCACCTTCCGCGAGACGGCGCAGGAGACGTCGCAGAAGCGGGTGCTGGCGGCTCTCAATCCGAGCTTCGGGAACGACGTGAGGGTGACGCGCGTGGAGGCGGTGGGGCCCAAGGTGGGGAAGGAGCTGCAGTGGAGGGCGCTGCTGGCGATCATCCTCTCGCTGGGCGCGACGCTGGCGTACCTCTGGTTCCGCTTCGAGTGGCGCTTCGGCCTGGCGGCGATCGGCGCCACGGGGCACGACCTGATGATCACGCTGGGGATCATCGCCATGCTGCGCACCGAGGTGAACCTCGGCACCGTGGCGGCGCTGCTCACCATCGTCGGCTACTCGCTGAACGACACCATCGTGGTGTTCGACCGCATCCGTGAGAACCTCACCAAGCCGCGCCACGGCCAGAGCTTCACGGAGATCCTGAACCGCTCGATCAACGAGACGCTGCCGCGCACGGTGCTGACCGGCGGGTGCACGATGGGGACGCTGCTGGCGCTGCTGATCTTTGGCGGCCCGGTGATCCGCGACTTCGCGCTGGTGCTGATCCTGGGTATCTTCATCGGTACCTTCTCCTCGATCTTCGTGGCGTCGCCGCTGCTGAACGCCATCCAGGCCCGCTGGCCGCACCGCGCCCCCAAGCGCGAGCAGGCGGCCCATTCCACTTCGCGCAGCAGGGAAGCGGCGGCGCGGGTCAGGGTCTGACGCGGGGCTGACGGAGCAGCCTGGCGGGCCGCCGCGGATCATCCGCGGCGGCCCGCTTTCCTTTTACGGCAGACGAAGATGGCGTTGATCGACACGCATGCCCACCTGGCGGACGAGCGGCTCCTTCCCGACGTGCACGGGATCGTGGAGCGTGCGCGGGCGGCGGGGGTGGACACCATCGTCGCCATCGCCACGGGCGTGGCGGACGCGCGGGTGGTGGTGGAGCTGGCGGAGCGCTTCCCGGGCGTGTACGCCACGGCCGGCATCCACCCGCACGCCGCCTCCACCGCGGACGACGAGGCGTTCGCCGCCGTCCGCGCGCTGCTCCGCCATCCGCGCGTGGTCGCCATCGGCGAGGCGGGGCTGGACTACCACTACGACTTCGCGCCGCGCGACGTGCAGCGCGCCTCCTTTCTGCGCCACCTGGAGCTGGGGCGCGAGACGGGGCTTCCCGTGATCGTCCACGCGCGCGAGGCCGACGAGGACCTGCGCGCGCTGCTGCGCGACGGCGGGGCGGGGACGCGCGGGGTGCTGCACTCGTTCTCCAGCGGCGCGGGTCTGCTGGAGGACGCGCTGGCGCTTGGCTGGTACGCCTCGTTCAGCGGCATGGTGACCTTCAGGAACTTCGCCGCCGCGGAGCTGCTGCGCCGCGTCCCCGCGGACCGCGTCCTGGTGGAGACGGATGCGCCGTACCTGGCGCCCGTCCCGCACCGCGGCAAGACCAACGAGCCCGCCTTCGTCGCGCACACCGCCCGCGTCGCCGCCGAGCTGCGCGGCGAGGACCCGGAGGAGTTCGCGACGATGGCGACGGCGAATGCGCGGGCGTTGTTCGGGTTGCGGTGAGGGCGAGAGACCGCTGCTGCAGTGGCGGTTGAGACCGCGGCAACGACGGCGGGAAACCTGCCTTCGCAGGTTGCGGGGGGCGGGATGGGTATGGGGGACGGTGGCCGGCGCCGCGTGGCCGGGGTGAATCCCCCGCCTGGAACAACGGGAGGGCGGCTGAAGCCAGCTCGTGAAACGCGTCGTTGGACCCGGAGTCCGCGCAGGCGGACTTTGCGTGTTTCAGTCGCGAATTCATGCGCTCCTGGCGGGCGATGCGCCTCCCCCACCTTGTCCCCCGCCGTGCCGCGGGGTACTTTCCCCACCCGAATCCACCCCGAAAGAAGCCCGAATGCCGCGCCGGATCCACATCCTTCCCGAGAAGCTCGCGAACCAGATCGCCGCCGGGGAGGTGGTGGAGCGGCCCGCGTCCGTCGTAAAGGAGCTGATGGAGAACGCGCTGGACGCCGGCGCGGCGCGGATCGACGTGGTGATCCGCAACGGCGGGAAGACGGAGATCCGCGTGGCGGACGACGGGTGGGGGATGGGGCGCGAGGACGCCCTCCTCGCCGTCGATCGCCACGCGACCAGCAAGGTGCGCACGGAGGCCGATCTCGCCGCCATCCGCACCCTCGGCTTCCGCGGCGAGGCGCTTCCGTCCATCGCCTCGGTGTCGCGGGTGGTGCTGGAGACGGCGGAGAGGGACGGAGACGGCACGCGCGTGGTGGTCACCGCGGGGCAGCTCGCGGCCGTGGAGGAGTGCGCGCGCCGCACCGGGACGACCGTGTCGGTGCGCAGCCTGTTCTTCAACGTCCCCGCGCGCTCCAAGTTCCTCCGCTCCAGCGCCGCCGAGAATCGCGCCGTGGGCGAGGTGGTGACGACGCTCGCGCTGGCGACGCCCGCGGTGGCGTACACGCTGGACATGGGCGGGCGCGACCCGCTGAACCTTCCGGTGGCGTCGACCGTGGCGGAGCGGGTGGCCGCCATCTGGGGCAACGAGTCGGCCGACGAGATGATCTCGGTGGCCCACAGGGGCGGCGGGATCAGGCTCAGCGGGCTGTTCCAGCGGCCGGACGCTGGGCGCCCCGCCACCCGCGGC
>JAUJMI010000112.1 GCA_030446945.1 Longimicrobium sp.
GGTGCTGCACCATGTGCGCGCTGAACAGGAAGTAGTCGCTCAGCTCGTGCAGCGGCCCTTGGAGCGACAGGAACATCGCCGCCAGCGCGAACGAGAACGAGGCCACCTTTTTCGCCGGCACTGGCTCCGACCCCGGAAAGCGGCCCCGGAGCGGCCCGATCAGTACGAAGTAGGCCGCCCCCAGCAGGAGCCACCCCACCATGAACTGCGGATATACCTTCCACTCCTGCCAGGAGAACGTCTCCTGGTGCAGAAGCGCGAGCGTCATCGTCATGCCGGACTGCCTGTTTGGGTTCCCGCCTGAATGCCGCAGCGGGGCGGGGCTGACTTCCCCGCCCCGCTCCGTACAGGGATCACCGAGAGCTGTTCCCGTTCCCCGTTCCCCGCGGTCAAGACCCCAGCGCCGACCCCGCCCTCGGCAGCACCTGCTGCACGATGTACATCGCGCCGATCACCAGGATCGCGAGCGCGGCGGGGAAGATAAAGATTCCCGTGAAGATCTTGCTGTCGAACTTCAGGTGCATGTAGTACATCACCACCGTGATGAACTTGGCGGCGGAGAGGATGGCGATCACCGCCGCGGCCATGCCGGCGTTCAGGATGCCCCAGTCCTCTTCCGCGTAGTACGCCAGGATCTCGACCACGGTCATGAGCGTGAGGATCACGCCGATCATCACGTACTGCTTCGGCCCCGGGTGGGAGTGCCGGTCGTGCGCGATCTCGCGCTGTTCGCTGCTCATCGTCGGTTCACTTGATCAGGTAAACGAGGGCGAAGATCACGATCCAGATCACGTCCACGAAGTGCCAGTAGAGGCCGGCGATCTCCACGCTCATCGAGCGCTCCGGGCCCAGCTGGTTCTTCACCGCCAGCATCCCCAGCGTGCCCAGGTAGATCACCCCCACCAGCACGTGGGCCCCGTGGAACCCCGTCAGCAGGAAGAAGGTGGACCCGAACAGGTTGGTCTGCAGCGTCAGCCCGGCGTGGTAGAAGTGGTTGAACTCGTACGCCTGGAAACCCAGGAAGACGAGCCCCAGCCCCGCCGTGGCGAAGAGCCAGGTGATGGCGCCCTTGCGGTCGGCCCGCTGCACCGCGGCCAGCGCCAGCACCATCCCCAGCGAGCTCATCAGCAGCACGAAGGTGCTCAGCGAGGTCAGCGGGATGTCCAGGATCCCCTCCGCCTGCTGACCCGTCAGCGTGCGGCCGGCGTGCGGGAGGGGGCCCACCAGGCTCCGCCCCTTGTACGCCAGGTAGGTGGCGATCAGCGAACCGAAGAGGAGGCACTCCGACCCGATGAAGGTCCAGAACGCCATCTTCCGGTTGTCCAGCCCGGTGCTGGTGTCCAGGTGCGCGGGGTTCGCGGCGTGGTCGGCCGCGTTCACGATGCTCACGTAGCGTATCTCTCCGTCCCGAGGCTCGGGGTCGTCAGGCTCAGTGCCCGGGCTCGAAGGCCCACTTGAAGATGGAAACCGCGACCAGCAGCACGCCCGCCACCGACAGGTACCACAGGTTGTGCAGCGCCCCGTCCAGGTTGCGGAAGATCAGCGACCCGAACACCAGCAGGATGCCGAAGGCCAGGATGATCGGCCAGTACGACGGCGGGGGAAGGTGGATCCCCAGGTCGTGCGCGCTCATCTTGCTCTCGGCGTCCGGGTACTCCATCTCCCCCACCTGCGTGCCGCCCACGGTGATGGCGTTCACGTCCTCTGCCACCTTGCCGTGCGGGATCCCCGGCTCCTTGCTCGCGTCCTCCTCCCACAGCGGCATGCGCGAGTGCACGATGGGGATCTCGCGGAAGTTGTAGACCGGCGGCGGCGACGGGATCGACCACTCCAGCGTCGCGGCGCCCCACGGGTTGTCCCCCGCGATCGCTCCCTTGCGAGCGGAGCGGATCACGTTCCACACGAAGACCCCGGTGACCAGCGCCAGCAGGTACGCGCCGAGCGTGGACATCAGGTTCATCCAGTTCCACCCGAGGTCCCCCGGGTATGTGAAGGTACGGCGCGGCTGCCCGTACATCCCCAGGTAATGCATCGGGAAGAAGGCCAGGTTCATCCCCACCATCGTCCCCACCCAGTGGATCTTCCCCAGCTTCTCGTCCATCAGCCGCCCGAACAGCTTGGGGAACCAGAAGTAGATCCCCGCGAACAGCCCCAGCACCGTGCCGCCGAAGAAGACGTAGTGGATGTGCGCCACCACGAAGTACGTGTCCGTCTGCTGCAGGTCCGACGGGGCCACCGAGTGCATCACCCCCGAGATCCCGCCCAGCGTGAACATGGCGATGAACGCCACCGCGAAGAGCATGGAGGTGGTGAAGCGGATGGAGCCGCCCCACATCGTGCCGATCCAGTTGAAGATCTTGATCCCGGTGGGGATGGCGATCAGCATGGTGGAGAGGGCGAAAAAGGCGTCGGCGATGGGCCCCAGCCCCACGGCGAACATGTGGTGGCTCCACACGCCCCACCCCAGCCAGCCGATGAGCACCGAGGCGAACACCATCACGTTGTAGCCGAAGAGCGGCTTGCGGCTGAACGTGGGGATCACCTCGCTGATCATCCCGAAGATGGGGATGATCAGGATGTACACCTCGGGGTGGCCGAACATCCAGAAGAGGTGCTGCCACACCAGCGGGTCGCCGCCGCGCGCCGGGTCGAAGAACGTCGTGCCGAACATGCGGTCGAACATCAGCTGCGTGATGGCGATGGTGAACACCGCCATCGCGGTCACGATCAGCACCTGCGTGATCAGCACCATCCAGGTGAAGATGGGCATGCGCATCAGGCGCATTCCCGGGGCCCGCATGTTCAGGATGGTGACGATGAAGTTGATCCCCGCCAGGATCGACGACAGGCCGACGATCTGCAGGCCCAGGACGTAGAAGTCCACGTTGGGGCCGGGATTGTACTGCCGCTCGGTGATGGGGGCGTAGGCGAACCACCCCACGTTGGGCGCCATCTTGGTGACGGCGGCGAACAGCAGCATGAGCCCGCCGAAGAAGTACACCCAGTACGACAGCGCGTTGAGCCGCGGGAACGCCACGTCGCGCGCGCCGATCTGCAGCGGCACGATGTAGTTGAAGAAGGCGGCGGTCAGCGGCATCAGCGCCAAAAAGATCATCGTAAGCGCGTGCTGCGTGAACATCTGGTTGTACAGGTCCGCGCTGATGAAGTTGTTCTCCGGCACGATGAGCTGCGTGCGGATGAACAAAGCCTCGATCCCCCCGACCAGGAAGTAGAAGATCGAGGAGAAGAAGTATAGGATCCCGATCCGCTTGTGGTCGACGGTGGTGATCCAGCTCCACACCCCCGTTTCGGTGTGGGGTGCGGCTGCAGGGGCGTGCGGCGCAGCCACGGTCGCGGTCGATGCCATTCCTACTCCATCAGGTTGCGGCGCCGCGGGTGGCGCCGTGGATCACTGGATGCGCGGCCCCGCCGCGCGTGCGGCGGGTCGCCCGTCTCACTGCAGCGTCTGCAGGTACGCCACGATGTACCGGATCTCCTCGTCCTTGAGGTTGAGGTTCGGCATCAGGGCTCCCGGCTTCACCTCGGGCGGGTTCTTCAGCCACTTGCTCAGGTTCTCCGCGTTGTTCTCCAGGATCCCCGCGGCCAGGGTGCGGCGGCGCCCGAAGTGCGTGAGGTTCGGCCCGGTGCGGCCGAGCGTGGCTGAGTCCTTGGCCGCCCCGTAGCGCAGGGTGTGGCACCCCGCGCACGCCCCCTTGGTCACCAGTTGCTTTCCGAGCATCACCGCGGAGTCGCGCGGGGCCGGCGCGGGCTCCGACTCGTTCTGCAGCCAGCGCTGGAAGCCGTCGCCCTCATGGGCCACCAGGCGCATCTTCATGAGGGCGTGCGAGTCGCCGCAGAACTCGGCGCACTGCCCCAGGTACACCCCCGGCTCTTCGGGGGTGAAGTTGATCGTGTTCACCTTGTTCGGGATCACGTCGCGCTTGCCGCCCATCTGCGGCACCCAGAACGAGTGGAGCACGTCGCCCGAGGTCATGCGCAGCTGCACCGGGGTGCCGACGGCCACGTGCACCTCGTTGGCGGTGACCACCGTGTCGCGGCCGCCGTTGACGGCGTAGCGGAACTCCCACCACCACTGATATCCGCGCACCTCCACGATCAGCGCGTTTGCGGGGGCCTCGCGCTGCGTGTTGAAGATGCTGCGCACGGTGGGGACCGCGATCGCCGCCAGGATCAGGGCGGGGATGAAGGTCCAGAGCAGCTCCAGGCGGGCGTTGCCGTGCACCTGCTCGGGCTCGGGGTTGCCGGGCTGGTAGCGGAAGCGCCACATGATGTACCCCAACAGCCCGAACACGAAGAGGCCGACCAGCACGCCCAGCACCAGGGTGTACTTGAAGAGCCAGTCCAGCTCCCGCGCGAAGTCGCTGGCGGGGGCGAAGGTCGTCTGCGGGTAGGTCTGCAGGTGGTCTTCCCCGCACCCCGCCAGGAGGGTGAGGAGCGCGAGCCCGAAGGCCGGCTTCCAGGGGGAGTACCCGGAGCTTTTCGCTCGTGACTTCATGGACGGTGGGGTCTCGGTGGTCGGATACCGCGTTCGCCCCGGGGGTGCGGGCACCTTCCCGGCGGGCGTGTTTCCGGCGCGCCCGCGCCGGGAAAACGGCATTATAGCCGGGGGGCATGCGAGCCGCTAGGCCCGCATTTCCCCGCCGCGCACACGGCCGCGCGGAACCGAAATCCTGTTTCGGCAGCGTGAATGTAGCGGGTGCTTGCGGCCTCGTCTGTAGGGAAGCGCCCGACAGCGTGTGGGGAACGGGGAACGGGGAACGGGGAACGGCGGAGGGGGCAGGGACCGTAGCCTCGTACCCCCCGCACAGATCCGGCAAGGGCGCGATTTATCGCGCCCGTGTCCGACCTTACTCCGACGCCTCTCGCGCACACCGACACCTGGTGGGGGCAGCCCCGCGTGGCTGCCCGTGCCTCCCGGCCACCCCGCCACGTGCACTCCGCCCGGGCGCATGCCACCGCCCCCCCGCGGCAGTTTAGAGGCAGTTTGGGGGAGGGCAGCGAGGAACGAGCAGGAAGAGGGCCTGCCGTGCCCGTCGCCGCGCGCCCCCCGTTCCCCGTTCCCGACGCCCCATTCCCCAGTCCCCATGCCCCATTCCCCGTTCCCCACCGTCCCCCCCCTCGTTACACTTCCCCCATGCTTCCACCACGCACACTCAACGGCTCGCGGCGCGGGCGAGACGGGGCGCCGCCGAGCTGGGCAGACCGGCGGCGCGCAATGCGCAACCTCCCGCCCTTTCTGCGCATGGTGTGGGAGACGCACCGCGGCTACACGGCGGCGATCGTGGCGCTGCGGCTGGTGCGGGCATTCGTGCCGCTGGCCAGCCTGTGGATCGGCAAGCTGATCATCGACGCCGTGGTGCGCTCGGCCGAGACGGGGAGGCCGGAGTGGCGCGCGCTGGCGACTCTGGTGGCGATGGAGCTGGGCGTGGTGACGCTCGGCGAGATGCTGGCGCGGGCCGGGGCGCTCCTGGAATCGCTCCTGGGCGACCTCTTCTCCAACCGCATGAGCGTGCGGCTCATGGAGCACGCCGCCGAGCTGGACCTGCAGCACTTCGAGGACCCCACCTTTTACGACCGCCTGGAACGCGCCCGCCGCCACACCGTCGGCCGCATCGCCCTCCTCAGCCAGCTCCTGGGGCTGGCGCAGAATGCGCTGACGCTGGTCACTCTGATAGGCACGCTGCTGGCGTTCTCGCCGCTGCTCTTCCTGCTGCTGGTGGCGGCGGTGCTCCCGGCTTTTCTGGGGGAGACGCACTTCGCGGCGCTGGGCTACTCGCTCCTCTTCTCCTGGACCCCGGAGCGGCGCAAGCTGGACTACTACCGGCTGATCGCCGCGTCGGACAAGACGGCCAAGGAGGTGAAGCTCTTCGGCCTGTCGCGCTACCTGACCGACCAGTACCGCGCCCTGGCGGACGACTTCTACCTCGCCAACCGCTCGCTGGCGATCCGGCGCGGCGTGGTGGGGATGGTGCTGTCGCTGGTCTCCACCCTGGGCTACTATGCGGCGTACGGCACCATCATCTACCGGGTGGTGCTGGGGCGGCTCACCATCGGCGACCTGACGCTGCTGGGCGGGACCTTTTCGCACTCGCGCACGCTCATCCAGGGGATGCTCCTCTCCACGTCTGAGCTGTACGAGCAGGCGCTCTTTCTGGAGGACCTGTTCGTCTTCTTTGGGATGCGCCCCAGCATCGCGGCGCCCGTGCAGCCGGCGCCGTTTCCTCAGCCGATCCGCGAGGGATTCGAGTTCCGGGACGTGTGGTTCAGCTACCCGGAAAGCTCGGGGAATGGGGAGCGGGCAACCCGGAACGGGGACGGCGAGGCAGGGTGGGTGCTGCGGGGGATCTCGTTCAAGGTTGCGCCGGGCGAGCGGCTAGCGCTGGTGGGGGAGAACGGCGCGGGGAAGACGACGCTCACCAAACTGATCACCCGCCTCTACGATCCCACGCGCGGCGAGATCCTGCTGGACGGACGCCCGCTGCGCGACTACGATCCCGCGGAGCTCCACGCCAACGTGGGCGTCATCTTCCAGGACTTCGTGCGCTACGACATGGCCGCGGAGGAGAACATCGCCGTCGGGCGCATCGCGTCGCTCGCGCCGGACCCGGAGGGGTCGCGCGGCGCCATCGAGGACGCGGCGCACCGCTCCCTCGCGGCCGAGGTGATCGAGGCGCTCCCCGAGCGCTATCGCACGATGCTGGGGCGGCGCTTCGAGGGCGGGGTGGACCTTAGTGGCGGGCAGTGGCAGAAAGTGGCGCTCGGCCGCGCCTACATGCGCGACGCCCAGCTCCTGATCCTGGACGAGCCCACCGCCGCACTTGACGCGCGGGCCGAGTTCGTCGTCTTCGAACGCTTCGCGGAGCTGACGGAGGGAAAGATGGCCATCCTGATCTCCCACCGCTTCTCCACCGTCCGCATGGCCGACCGCATCCTGGTGCTGGAGCACGGGCAGGTGCTGGAGGAAGGCACGCACGATTCTCTCGTCGCGGGCGGGGGGCGGTACGCGGAGCTGTTCGCGCTGCAGGCGGCGGGCTACAGGTAAGGCAGTGCGTTGGATGGGGTCTGGTTCGTTCATCCGGAAGGAGCCGCTTTGTAGTCCTGGATCTCTGCTCTGACAGAAACGGGCGCGACCGGAGGAATTCAGCCGGCGAGGCAAGAGCGTGGCGCGGTGGAACAACGCCGGGACGTGCATAGTAGACGTTTCGCCCGGCGCGGCGATGCGGGGACGGAGAGAGGGCGATGCTGCGCTGGATCGGAATGATTTAAATGTCGGCGTCCATTGCCAGCGCACTCACGCACTCACGCACTAACGCACTGCCTCATGCCGCTGCCCTACATACGACTGGAACGCGAGTGGGTGCCGTCGTTCGACGTGTACCCGTTCAGCCTTCCCGCCGTGCGCGGGCTGCAGACGATGCCCCTCCACCCGGCGGTCACCTTTCTCGCCGGGGAGAACGGATCGGGGAAGAGCACGCTGCTGGAGGCGGCGGCGATCGCGCTGGGGCTGAACGCGGAGGGCGGAGGGCGCAACATCCGCTTCGTGACGCGCCCGTCGCACTCGGTGCTGCATGGCTACCTGGACCTGGGGCTGGAGGGGCGGCGGCCGCCCGACGGATTCTTTTTGAGGGCGGAGAGCTTCTTCAACCTCGCCACCGAGGTGGAGCGACTCGACCGGGCCAAAGCGTTCGGTGGCGCGCTCGCAAAGGCGTACGGGGACCGCCCGCTGCACGAGATGTCGCACGGCGAGGCGTTTCTCGCCCTGTTCGAGAACCGGATGAGCCGGCCGGGCGTATACTTCCTGGACGAGCCCGAAGCGGCTCTCTCGCCCGCCCGGCAGCTCTCGCTCCTGGGGCTCGTCCACCGGATGGTGGCGCGCGGGTCGCAGCTCGTGGTCGCCACCCACTCTCCCCTCCTCCTGGCCTATCCGCACGCCTGGATCTATGCCCTGGGAGCGGAGGGGATCGTGCGCACGCCCTACGAACGGACGGAGGCGTACCGGGTGACGAGCGAGTTCCTGGCCCACCGCGGCCGTGTGCTCGATGCGCTCCTTGCCGCCGCTGACGCATAAGTTTAATCGCCCGAGAACGCGGAACCCTGTTCAGCGGAGCGAAACTTTCTTACTTTCTGGCCGGAAACGCCGCAGCACGCGGTCCGTTTCCCGATCCTACCCCACGGAGCCACGATGAAGCTCTCACCTCCACGCTCGGCGCGCGCACGTGCCGGCCGCTGCTACGTCCCCACCGCTCCGCTGACGCGGCGCGGAAACGGCGCGGAAGGGGCCGAGATCCTGACGGAGATCCCCGGCGAGCTGGGGGTCCTGCTGTGGGCCACCCTGCGCGACGTGATGCTCTACCTGGGCGCGCCGGCGGCGGAGCGGGGCTCGCTCTTTCCGGCCGACGCAGGCGAGTCGCGCCGCGCGGAGATCAAGCGGTGCGGGGTGGACCCCGCGCTGTGGGCGCCCCTGCTGGTTGTGGCGGAGATGATGGAGGCAGCCGAGGAGGCGAGCCGTGCGCGGGTGGCGCACGCCTGCCGCGCTCTCGCCCGCTGGGCCGAGGGGGAGGCGCCCGCCACCCGGCTGGCGTTCTCGCAGGCGGCGGCGCTGGCCCGCCCCGGCGACCCCCGCCTGGCGCTGGCCACCGCCCGACTCGCCCGCGACGCCGCGGACCACGCCCGCGCCGAGACGTGGTTCCGCCGCGCCGTGAAGCTGGCGCGGGGCAAGGACTGGGAGTCGTACATCCGCGCCTTTCTGGGGCTCGGAGTCATGTACTACCGGGGCGGCAACTACCCGGCGGCGAGCGTCGTCGCCGGGCGTGCGCTGCGGGCCGCGCGTCGGCGTCGCCTGCGTGAGATGGAGGGCGAGGCCCACCACGACCTGATGCTGATCGCCTGCGAGCGGAACCGGCCGTCGCTCGTGTACACGCACGCGCGGGCGGCGCTTGAGGCATTCGGGCCTCAGCACCGCCGCCTTCCGTTCCTTGCGCACGACGTGGCCTGCGCCTGGTGCGACGAGGGAAGGTTCGACCTGGCGCTCCCCGTCTTCGGGCGCCTGCTGGCGAGCTTCCCCAACCCGGCGGAGCGCGTTCGGGTGCTGGCCAACGCGACGCGAGCCGCGGGTGGGGCGGGCTCACGCGAGAGGTACGAAGAGTACAGGGCGTCCGTCATCACCCTCCTTCGGGAGACGCCGGACGCCGCACCGTCCATAGCCGAGCTTATGCTCCTGGTCGCGCGCGCGGACAACTCGAGGGGCGAGTGGCGCAGGGCGGAGGAAGCCGCCCTGCAGTCCATCGGGCGCGCTACGCAGCGCGGGGAGAACCAGAACCGCCTCCTGGCGGAGGCGCAGCACCAGATCGCCGTGACGCGTCAGGCGGGCGCCGCCACGGAGGCCCGCCGCGACACGGTCCCCGAGCACGCCGAACGGCTCGCGGGCGAGCTGACCCGTACGCTCGAACTGCGCGCGCCCGCCACCGCCGGGGCGGGCGCGTAACGTCGGCCCCCCGTGGTCAGTTGCCGCTTCCGAACATCCCTCCTCCGGACGTCTGGGAGCGGGGGGGCTCCGGATGCGGGCGGGCGTCGGGGCCGGTGATGCTGTCGGACCCGCAGGCGGACAGCAGAAAGGCGAGACAGGCGAGTGGAAGGATGCGCACGATCTTCATCGTTCGGCTCCGGTGTGGAATGG
>JAUJMI010000006.1:0-2849 GCA_030446945.1 Longimicrobium sp.
CCCCACCATCAGCACCGTGAACAGCGCGATCAGCACCGCGAACGCACGCCGGTAGCGCCGCGAGCGGTCGACGTGCGGCGACGGCTGGCACGCGTACACCCCCTTGGGCGCGCGCGGCGATCCGGGGAGGCCGAAGTTCTTCCAGATGGTAGAGGGCGGGACGTACCTCGCGAGCGTCCACGTCGACTCCCCCGCCGTATCCTCGCCGGAGAGCATGCGCGGGGGGTCGACGAAGTCGCGCACCAGCTCCTGGTCGCCGACGCGCACCTCCCACGGGAACTCGCGGAGGACGAAGGTGGTGGTCGCCGTGACGGTGGCGAAGCGCTTGAAGATCTCGCCGTTCAGCGTCGCCGTGGGGCGTCCGCCGCCTCAGCTTCAGCTCGTCCCAGGTCGCCCTCTCGCCGCAGAAGACGAGGGGCGGCGTCTCGCCGTAGTCGATCGTCCCCACCCGCCCGTCGTGCGAGCGCAGGTCGGCGAAGAGGATCTCGTCCTTGCCCCAGTACGCGAAGGGGAGGTCGCCCTCGGTGCCGGCGTAGCGTGCGCGCACCACCTCGGTCACCTTCAGAGGCCCGCCGCTCGCATTCACCACGTCCCCCGGCCGAACGCGCTCCGGAGCGGGGAGCGGGGGCGGCGGCGCGGCGAGGACCGTCATCGACAGCTCGCCGTCCGCCTCCGCCAGCCACGCGCTCGCCCCCTCGCCGGTGACGACGTGCCACTCGTTCCACACACCCCGCTGCCACAGGTAGGCGATGCGTCCCACCACGGTGAAGGAGCGCCCGCGGTACTCCCCGCTCGTGCCCAGCTGGATGCGCGAGTCGGCGCTCGGCGGGGCGGAAACCACGCCCACGCGCGCCAGCGCCACTTCGTGCCGCACGACGACGGACGAGCAGTGCGGGCAGACGCTCTGCAACGCTCTGCACCGCCCCGCCCAGCGGAACTCGAACGGGGCGCCGCAGCTGGGGCACTGCGCGGCGGACGCCGTCACGCGGGCACCACCGCGGCGCAGGGGCGGTCCACCGCGCGCACCGTCACCAGGTCGGCGCCGAAGCGGGTGCGCAGCTCGGCGTCGAAGGCCCACTCAGGCCGGGGGCGGCAGCAGAAGAGGTTGAGGCAGAGCGAGTTGTGCTCGGGAAAGGTGTGCACCGTCAGGTAGCGCTCGGCCAGCAGCACCATCCCGGTGACTCCCCCCCGGGCCGGGAAACTTGTGCCAGAGCGGGTCGCCCACCGGGTGCAGCCGCAACCCGGCCACCATGGCCGCAAAGAGGTCGCGCAGCGCCTCCACCTCCTCCAGCGGCGCGGGGTCGCAGCCGTGCGCCTCCACCAGCCACTCGCGGCCGTCGGTCACGCGGGCTCCGGGATGTGCGGCGTGGGGAGGGGGCAGCGGGGCACGGGGATGGGCGGCGGGGGGTTCCTGGCGGACGGTAGTATATGCGCCGCGGCGCCGGGCCTTCAAGGAGCCCGGCCCGGCGAAATGGCTATCGGATGTGAATCGGGAGCACCGCCCACACATCGCGGGTCGCGCCGTCCAGCGATGCCGCGCGGAAGTGTAGACGCGACGCGAGCTCGAGCGCGACACGATCGAGCGGTTCCGATCCGCTGGAGCGGGCAATCTCCGAGTACACCACGCTCCCGTCCCGCGCGACTGCGAGCCCGACCAGCGCCGGCCGCGCGATGTGCTCCGCATCGCGCGTGGAGGACGCCCAGTTCTGGAGCTCGCTCGCGATCAGATCGCGGTTGAGCAGGGCCGGACGGCACTCCCGCCGGCGTCCATCGGCGCGTGCGGCGGGAAGCGCGGTCGTGTCCAGCCTCAGGACCGATGCGACGCGCCCGCCCTGCCGCTCCGGCAGGCCCTTCATCCGCTCCACCAGCACGGGCGCGGCGGCGTCCAGGACCGCCGTGGGGAAGTTCACGCCGAAGGCGCGGATGACGGGAGCGGCACCGCCTTGCTCCGCGGTGACGATCACCAGCCCCTCCGGCTCGGAGACCCCCGCCGCCTGCAAGGCAGACCGGATGGCGCCGAGCTGCGCCTGCCGCACGGCCCTGTAGATGGAGGCTTCCTCCGCTTGGCGGCGCCCGCGGGGCAAATCGTGCTCCCACGAGCACTGCGCGTACAGGGGCGGTGCGGCGCAGAGCAGCGCGGCGGCGCAGAGAACGTTGCGGATCATGTGCCTGCGTTTCCTCTTGAAGTGTGAGCCTCTACGTGGGCGGTGCCGCCGAAGCTAGGGGCGGGGCGGCTGCGACGTGATCACCCGCATCTCGCCGCCCTCGCCGCGCAGGTGCGGCGGAAGGAGCTCGATCTGCGGCGCGGTGAGGATCTCGCGGATGCGCGGCAGCTCCGCCTTGAACGAGGCCCAGATCGCGTCCTCCACGCGGCGTCGGCCGGCGATGATCCAGTTGACGTCCACCGTCCGCCCCGCCCGAGCGATCTGCTCGGAGAAGTCCATCTTGAGCGAGTCCGCGCGCTGGTTGTCCGCCCTCTGGATGGCGGTCAGCGCCGCGACCTGCTCGGGGGTGAGGGCGAGCTGCTCGCGCCTGTTGAGCACCTGCTCCGCGTTCCCCACCTGGCGGCCGGGGAAGGCGAGCTTCTTCATCTCGCCCGGCCGCACGCTCTGGCTGTCCGCGAAGGTGCGGGCTACGCGTACGATGCGCTCCGCCGCCTGCCGGTCCTGCCCCTTGCCGATGTTCACCCGCACGTCCAGCGTCACCCGAAAGGGGGAGCCGAAGGCGCCCAGCGTGGAGCGCGGCTCGCCGAAGCGCGGGTTGACCACGTAGCGGAAGGAGCGGTCCGTGGGGTTGAAGCCGCGCACCGTGTAGAGCACCGCGTCGGGGAAGGGCTGCGTCCCCCACCC
>JAUJMI010000006.1:2949-26545 GCA_030446945.1 Longimicrobium sp.
TGAAGCCGCGCACCGTGTAGAGCACCGCGTCGGGGAAGGGCTGCGTCCCCCACCCCCGCAGGCCGCTGCTGCCGTGGAGGAGCTGGTCCGCGGCGCCGGGGAGGTTGGCAAGGAAGAGCGACGCCGTCACCCGCCGCCCGAACGAGCCGCGGATGTTGTTGTAGCCCAGGCTGGCGTCCAGCGTCTGCGTCCACGGTCCGCGGCAGCTGTTGCGTGCGGCCGCGCGCCCCAGCTGCGAAGTGAGGCACTGGCGCGCGTACGAGGGAACGCCGCGCAGCACGCCCTCCATCCCGCTGGCCAGCGCGGGGTCGCTCACCGCGGCGGGATCGAAGACGAAGGCGCGGTCCAGCCCCAGCCCGTCGCCGTTCACGTCGCCCGCCACGGCGGGGGTGAAGGGGACGCCGGACGTGAGGCGGCCGGAGAGCGAGACGGTGATCCACTTCATCCGCATTCCGCCGTGGAGCGCGAATTGGTGCCGCGCGATGGAGCCGTCCGCCGTCTCCACCAGGCGCGGATCGCCGAACGCCGCGCCGTCGAAGCCGCGCGACTCGCCGCGCGCGCCCGCCATCGTGTAGCTCAGCGAAAGGCGGCGCCACGCCCCGATCTCCGGCGTCAGGCGCCCGGTGACCTGCCACGACGAGGAGCGGAGGTCGGAGACGCGCTGGTCCACCCGCCCCAGCTCCCGACGGATGCGCGCCTCGGTCGCGCTGGTGGCCCCCGTCCGCGGCTCGATGGAGGCGGGCGACACGAAGACCGGCCGGTTGCCCTCGGCGGCCAGCAGGAACCGCGGCTCCCCGCCGAAGTTGAGGTCGCGGCGGCTCCCCACGTCGCGGTTCCAAGAGTGGCTCCCGTCGACCCCGAAGCTGACCTTCCCCATGCTGGACGACCAGCCCAGATTGGCGCGCCATGAATGCGGCGCGTCGTAGTCCGCGCCGAAGAGCTGCGCGCGCGGCGAGATGTCGGTGAGGGTGCCGCCCTCGCCCGCGCACCGCTCGGGGATGGCGGACGGGTCGTCCAGGAAGCTGCGCCAGTCCGGCGCCGGCACCGCGGAGCCCAGGCAGGTCAGCTCGCGCAGCCCGCCCGGTAGCCCGGTGCCGCGCAGCGCGTCGTCCAGCAGGTTGGCGGGGAGCGTGTTGCGGAACTTGCCGATGCCGCCCTGCACCATTCCGCCGCGCCAAAAGGTGGCCGTCCCCAGCGAGCTGGACATCATCCGCGTGTTGGAGGGGCGGTAGCTCCAGGTGAAGCCGAGGCGCGGGCTTACGCTCACGCGGTTCGGCAGCCGGTCGGTGCGCACGCCGAACGCCTCGCGCAGCATCGGGTTGTCCTCCGGCGCGTCCAGGAAGCGGTTCCCCTCCACCCGCGCGCCGTACGTGAGCTGGAGGCTCTTGAACATCCTGCGCGAGTCCGCCCAAGCCAGCGCGCCCGACCACAGGCGGCCGCTCGCCTCGGTGGAGCCGAACTGGCGCCGGAAGCTGTACGGCCGGTTCTCCACCACGTCCGCCAGCGAGCGGTAGTCGTAGCTCCCCAGCCGGTTGGCCGCCGTCTCGTTGGAGAACCCCGACAGCACCGACTCCACGAAGAGCTTGCGCCGCAGCTTGGCGTCCCTGGAGAGCCAGGTCAGCTCGTCGCGGAACTGGAGCGTCCAGTTGGAGGAGCGGAACTCCTCCAGGCTGTTGCCGCCGAACGACACCTGCGTGAGCACCGGCTGCGCGCCGCCCAGGTCGGACGAGACCAGCACGCGCCCGCCGGGGAGCGCCAGGTGCGGGCTCCCCTGGCGCCGGTCCCAGGTGCCGCCCACCATCGGCTCGTGAAGGTAGTTCGTCCACAGGTAGTGCGACGACGCCAGGCTGAGCCCGGTGTTCACGTTCCACGCCTCGCCGGTGTAGCCCGGCGTGGCGCGCGGCGTCTGCCGGAGCGCGTCGGAGTGCTCCACCTTGCCAAACGCGAACAGGTTGGCGCGGCGCGTACCGTTGGGATCGCGGTCCAGGCGCACCGTCAGCGACGCCGCGTCCTGCAAGCGCCCGCCGAAGCCGCCCGGGTCCAGCGCCACACCGGCGTCGCGCAGGGTGGCGAGGAGGCGGGTGACGGAGTCCGGGTGGATCCCCGAGAGGCGCAGCGCGTCGCGGTCGGAGCTGAGGAGGGTGGAGGAGCCCGCGCGGGCGACGGTGGCGCTGAAGCCGGCGTTGTAGTAGTAGCGCCCGGGCACCAGCTCGCCGCTCCCGCCCACCCCGAAGACGGTGCGCGGCCCCTGCCCGCCCAGCCGCGCCAGCGCGGGGTCGGTGAGCCGCTGCACCGGCGCGTCGAGCACCAGGCTGGCGGAGCGGCTCGCAAAGGTGCCTCCGGGAGAGACGGTGGCCGCCAGCTGCGCGCCGCTGAATCCGCCGCGCGTGGGGTCCCACGGCGAGGTCGCCACCTGCAGCGACGAGCGCATGTCGCGCGGCAGGTCGACGTCGCCGACGTCGAGGCCGTTGAGGGTGCGCGAGTTCTGGTCCGCGCCCAGCCCAAAGACGGAGGGCCCCTGCGGCGTCATCTGGACTCCGGGGACCAGCGCCGCCAGCGCGTCCAGGCTCCCCTCGCTGCCCGGCGCGATGTTGCCGGGCGCGAGCTCGGCGCGGCCGGTCAGCACCCCCTCACGGTCGCCCATCGCCTGCCCGCGCGGCGCCTGCCGCCGCGGCGTGCGGACGGTGAGCGTGTCGAGCCGCACCCGTCCGCCGCTCCCGACCTGCACGCGCACCGCCGCCTCCCCCTGCCCCGCAGCGAAGGTGACGCGGGTCTGCGCCGCGGGCCGTCCCGCCACGCTCACCAGCACCTGGTACGCGCCTCCGTCGCCCGGGGCGTTGGCGGTGAAGCGCCCCCCCGAGTCGGCCGTCGCGCGCGCCTCGGCCCGCGAGCGCACGTGCGTCACGCGCACCTCCGCCCCCGCGACCCCCGCTCCGGCCCCGTCCACCACCGTCCCGCGGATGACGCGCGCCGCCTCCTGCGCAGGGAGCGGTGCGGGCAGCGCGCACGGTGCGGCGAGGAGCAGCGCGAGAATGAAGGTGCGGGGCACGGGGAAGCGTACACGATTGCCGGCGAAACGGTGGGACCGCGTATCTCCGAAGATGGCGGTTGCGGTCGCGGTGACGAGCGCGATCACTCCAAGCATGAAAACTACTCCGGTTAGCGGGGCGTGCGCGAGTGTTCCCGGGAATGGGGTACTCACCACCCGCCGCGGGGCTTTTACGGACGAGCAATACGGATTTTTCAGGAACCTGCCGCGGACGCAGCGGCTAACGAGCGCCGGCCCCCTGCACAACTTCGCGGATTGGCGCCGCCGGCTGCCAGGCGCCTCTCCTGCGCAGGTGCGCTCACGGTCGAGCAGTTGGCCAGCACCCCTTCGCCGGAGCCGCGTGAGTGTCCGACTTCCGAAGCCAACAATCACGCACAGACGCTTGGCGGCCAGCCCCATCTCCAGCTCGGCCATCACCGGCATGAGTCTATGCGGCCGCCGAACCGGCAAGCGCCAGTCCCGGCGCGTCACTCGTTTCTGAGCGCCACGGCAGGATCGACTCGCAATGCCCTCCGGGCAGGGACGTACGCGGCCAGGGCCGCGGTAAGCGCGACCAGCACGACAGCGGCGGCTATCGCGATCGGGTCTTGCGGCGCCGTCGAGTACAGAAGTGAACCGAACAGGCGCAGCACGGCTAGCGACGCCAGAACGCCGGCGAGAGCCCCGAACCCCGCCGGGACCGCTGCGTTGCTCGCCACCAGGCGTACGAGGTGCCCGTTCGACGCGCCCAGCGAGCGGCGGATGCCGATCTCGCGCGTTCGCTGTGCGATCAGGTACGCCAGTACGCCGTACAGGCCTACCGCGGTGATCAGGAGCGCGAGGCCGCCGAACGCCGCGGAGAGATACGCGCCCAGCCGGAAGGGGACCAGATCGTTACGGATGAGATCGGGAAGGGCCTTCACCTCCACGAACGGGAGGTCGGGCTCTATCGACTGGACGGCCCTCTGGATTCGTGAGAGCGCCGCGTCCGCGTCACCGGCGGTGCGAACCAGGATCACGCGCCGCCCGATGGCTGTCCCCGGCGCGTCCGTCTCCGGTCGGAACAGATATGGGACCGGGCGCGCGTCCAGCAGCCGGTGGAGGTTGTCCTCGGCTACGCCCACGATCTCAGTGCAACCGCCTTCCTTCACCTGCTTCCCAACGCGGATGCACTCGCCTACGGGCGAGCGCCCCGGCGTGATCAGGCCCGCGAGGGACCGGTTCACGATCGCCACGGGACGGGCCCCGGACCGGTCCTCCGCAAGGAACGGTCGTCCCTGGGCGATTCTCACTCCCGTCGTCCTGAAGTACTCCTCGGACACGGTGATGAAGTAGGGTCCCTCGCCAGTCGAGGAGATCGGCTCCCCGTTGGCGGCTGCCAGCGACTGCGAGGAGCCACTGCCGCTCAGGGGCGGCTCGGACGCGACACTCGCGCCCCGCACTCCGGGAACGTGCCGCAGCCGCTCCACCGCCGTCCGGTAGAAGGAGCGCTGTTGAACGGGTCCGAACCCCGCCTGCTTCACGTCGACCGAAACCACGGCGATGTGGTCCAGCTCGACACCCAGATCCACGGCGGTGACGCGGAGCAGCGAGCGGACGAACAGCCCCGCCCCCGCGATCGAGAGCACCGCCAGCGCCACCTGCGCACCGAGGAGCGCGGTACGGATCCGGCTGTGCCGCCGCGGCTCGCTGGAGCTCCCATCCCTCAGGTTCGCGGCGGGATCGGCGTGCGCCATGCGGAGTGCCGGGCCGCACCCGATGAGCAAGGTCGTGACCAGCACCATGGCCGCGGTGAATCCGAGGACGCGGGGGTGCAGCGTGGCCGCGTCGGGGGGAAGCGGGAGCGAGCGGACGGCGGATAGCAGCAGCGCGATCATACCCACGGCGAGGAGCCCACCCAGGGCGGCAACAAGTAGGCTCTCCATCATGAGTGCCCGTACCAGGCGCACCCTCCCCACCCCGAGCGCCACGCGCACGGCGATCTCGCGACGCCGTGCCGTCACGCGCGCGAGGAGCAGGTTCGCGACATTCGCGCAGGCGACGATCAGCACCAGCCCCGTGGCAAACGCCAGCCAGAGCGCCACGTCGGCCACACGGGTACGGTTGGGACCCGAGGCGGGGCTCAACCCGCTCGCGATCACACCCGGCTCGGGATCCAGTTCGGGCGACTGATCCGCGGCCGCGCGCAGCCGGGCCGAAGCCGCCGAAGCGCCCGCCGGGGCCTCCACGCCCGGCGCGAGCCTCGCGATGAAGCGGAGCATCGCGGCGGCGTGCATCTCGTTCCACCCGTCAAACGCGACGCCGAGCTGGGCGGCCGCTCCGGACGCCATCCAGAGGTCGGCGGCCTTGTCGTCGATTCCCACGAACCCCGGCGCCGCGACACCCACGATGGGCGTCGGCACGCCGTTGACCAGAAGCGTCTTGCCGACGACCGACGGATCTCCGCCGTGAGCGCGCCGCCAGTAGAGGTGCGACAGCACGGCCGCGGGGGCGGCGCCGGCGCGGCCCTCCTCCTCCACGAAAAACCGTCCCCGGTGCGGCCGCACGCCGAGCACGGCGAACCAGCCCGGGGTCACCACCTGGCCGACCGCCTGAGTCGCACGCTCCCCCCGCCCCACGTCCACCGTCCTGGGGAAGAAATACGCCGAAACCGCGGAGAAGGCGGCGCGCTCCCCGCGCAATGCCTCATAGTCGGGGTAGGAGCCAGGTCCGCCCTCGGGAGTCGTGATGTTCCCGGTACGCCGCACGACGTGAAGCTGCACCACCTCCGCCGGGCGGGAAACGCCGGCGGGCGGGCGCAGGAACAGCGCGTCCATGATCGCGAACATGGTGGCGTTCGCGCCCACCCCAAGAGCCAGCGTGGTTGCCGCCACGAGGGTGAACACCGGATTCTTGCGGAGCGTACGCGCCGCATAGCGCGCATCCTGGCGCACCCCGTCCATCCACGTGCGGAGCCGGCGCCGCCGCTCGATCCGCGAATCGATCCGCTCGCATTCGTTCCGCACCGCCTCTAGGTTGCCGAAGCGCCGGAGCGCCTCCGCACGTGCATCGGACGGTGCCATGCCCTGTCGCGCGAGCTTCTCGGCTCGCAGTTCCAGGTGGAGCCGTAGCTCGTCGTCCAGGTCGGACTTCGGATCCGCGCCGAGGAACCGCAGGTACCGGCGCCACATGGGGACCTGGCTCATGCCGGGCCCGTGGCCCACTCGGGCCGTTCCGGTGACTGGAGAACGCGCGCGACGGCTTCCGCCAGCCGTTCCCACGCGATCCCGCGTTCCTTGAGGCTCGCGCGTCCCTCCGGCGTCAGGCGGTAGAACTTCGCGCGCCTGTTCCCCTCGGAATGGCCCCACTCGGACTCGAGCATTCCCCGTTTCTCCAACCGGTGGAGGGCAGGGTAGAGCGAACCCTCTTCAATGGTCAGCACCGAACCCGTGAGATGCTCGATCCATTCGGCCACGGCATACCCGTGTGCCGGCCCCCACGAGAGGGTCTTCAGGATCAGCACGTCCAGTGTTCCCCTGAGCAATTCGACGCTCCGTTCCGACACGATGCCTCCTTGAGACGTGTTGCACTCCCCTACCGTTTCTAGGGTAAGGGTCTGCCCCCTAGAAAGTCAAGGGGAACCTCGTGCGGTCTCTGCTGCACGCGTGGCGGCGCTGACGGGCGGGGAGCGGCGGCCGGGGAAGCAGCCTGGCGGAAGGGTGAGACGGCGCTCCCCCGCGGCAGGATCGTCTCCGCCAGTGTGTCTCGCACCCGGTCCCCCCTCCCCGGTCGAGCGTCGCCCCCTCCCCTCCCCCGTCGCCTCCAGCGCTTCAAGCAGCAGCCGCTCCAGCGGCACGTTGAACGTTACGTCCACCGCCGCGACGAAGTCGGCGGGGAGGCGCCGCGATACCGCCGCACGGCGTCGCGCGAACTCTCGTAGCCGTTCGCCACAAGGCGGGCGGCTACTTTCGCGTCTGTGAGCGCAGCGCAAGACTCTCACGAGCTCGCGCAGATCTCCTCCGGGCGCAGGGCGCGTCCCTTCGATAGTTTAGCCCTGATGTGAAAAGACGCGATCGGTCGTCGGGGGAACCCGCGGGACAGAAACCGAGGATGGCCAGCGAGGTGTGAGACTTTCGCTATGGAGTCAGAGACGCTCGTAGACCGGCCGCCCGTCCACCACGGTCATCAGGATGCGGGCGTCGCGGATGGTCTCGGGGGGGATGCGGCGCAGGTCGCGGTCGATGATGACGAAGTCGGCGAGGCGGCCGGGCCGGAGGGTGCCCAGCTGGCGCTCGTCGAAGCCGGCGTAGGCGGCGCCGGCGGTGTAGGCGCGCAGGGCTTCCTCGACGGTGATGCGCTGCTCCGGGACCCAGCCGCCGGGGTTGCGGCCGTCCAGCGTGCGGCGGGTGACGGCGGCGTAGATCCCCTCCAGCGGGGTGGGGGGCGCCACGAACCAGTCGCTCCCGAAGGCCAACGGCGCGCGCGCGTCCAGGAGCGAGCGGAAGGCGTAGGTGGTGCGCGACCGCTCGGGGCCGATCACCCGGTCCGCCCAGCGCCCGTCGTCGATGGCGTGGTACGGCTGCATGCTGGGGATGACGCCGAGCCGCCCGAAGCGCGCCAGGTCCGCCGGGGCGATGTGCTGCGCGTGCTCCACGCGGAAGCGCCGGTCGCGCGGGCCGTTGCGGCGCGCGACGACCTCGTACATGTCCAGGATCAGCGTGTTGGCGCGGTCGCCGATGGCGTGCACCATCACCTGCAAGCCGGCCGAGTCCGCGCCGCGCACCCAGCGCTCCAGCTCCGCGGGCGGCGTCACCAGGAGGCCGCTGTCGGTGGGGGCGTCGGTGAAGGGGCGGTGCATCGCCGCCGTGTGCGAGCCCAGCGACCCGTCCACGTACCCCTTGAGGCCGCCGATCCTGAGCCACGCGTCGCCACGGCCGCGGGCGGCGACGGTGTCGCGCAGCCGCTCCCAGCTGTCCAGCGGCACGGCGGCGTAGATGCGGGTGCGCAGCCGGCCGGCGGCGTGCGCGCGGCGGAAGACGGCCAGGTCGCCCCAGCCGCCCACGTGGTGCACGCCGGTGACGCCCTGCTCGGCGACGTACTTCATCGCCGCTTGCAGGGCGCGGTCCTGCATGGCGGCGGCGGGGGGCGGCACGGCGCGCACCACCAGCCCCAGCGCATTGTCCTTGAGGATGCCGGCCGGCTCGCCGCCGGCGCCGCGCACGATCTCGCCGCCCTCCACGTCGGCGGTGGCGCGGGTGACGCCGGCGGCGCGCAGGGCGGCGCTGTTGGCGAGCGCCATGTGCCCGTCCAGCCGGCTGATCCACACGGGGTGGTTCGGGGTGACGGAGTCGATCCACTCGCGCCGCGGGAGCTCGCCGCCCCACAGCGAATGGTCCCAGTTCCCCTCCGTGATCCAGGTGCCGGCGGGGACCGTCTTCGCGAAGTCGCGGATGCGGCGCACGAACTCCTCGCGCGTGGCCGCGTCGCGCAGCTGGACGGAGGCGAGCGAGAAGCCGCCCGTCACGAAGTGCACGTGCGAGTCGATGAACCCCGGCACCACCATCTTCCCCCGCGCGTCCACCACACGCGTGCGCGGCCCCGCCAGGCGCCGCACCTCGGCATCGCGCCCCACCGCCACGATGCGCCCGCCGCGCACCGCCAGCGCCTGCGCGTCGGGCGCGCCGGGTACGCCCGTCCACACCGTGCCGTGGAGGACCACCAGGTCGGGAGCCTGCGCCCGCGCGCCCGTGGCGAGGAGCAGGGTCGTGGCGGCGAGGAGGATGGCTGGCGATCTCATTCAATCGAGCGGGTGGAGGGGTTCAGTAGAGGGCGAGGAGGCGCGCGGGTCCGCCGGTGCCTCCCTCGTGCTTCGGCGCGCCCACGACGAGGGTGGCGCCGCAGGCGGGAACGCCGCCCAGGCTGGCGACGCACTCCAGCCCGTACTTCCCCGCGCCCAGCAGCACCTGGTGGGCCTCGTAGGTGGTGGAGGCGCCGAAGTCCAGGCTGATGGTGTCGGTGCCGACGCCGGTGATGGCGCGCTCGTGCACCAGCCACTCCGCGGCCTCGCGGCTCCACCCCGGATGGTGCATCACCCCCGCGGCGTCCGCGTTCAGGAACCGCCCCGGCTGCGCCACGCGCGGCTCCCATCCCGACTCCATCACGACCACGGCGCCGTCCGCGATGCGCCCGTGCCGACGCTCCCATTCCGCCAGGTCATCCACGGTCACCAGCGTGTCCTCGTCATGCGCGGCGCGCTCCGCCACCGACACTACAACGAGCGGGGCGAGAAAACGCGACACCTCCAGCGCGTCCGCGGTCTGGCCGCTGGCCACGAAGTGCGACGGGGCGTCCAGGTGGGTGCCGGTGTGCTCGGCAAAGGTCAGCTCGTTGGCGGCCCAGCCATCCTTTTCCACGGCGGCCAGGTTCCGCATGCGGAACGGCTCGTAAAAGGGGAAGACGGGGAAGCGTGGCGAGAGGGTGTGGGTCAGGTCCGCCACGTGGCGGAAGGCGGGGCCGCCCTCGTGGGCGAAGCGGACCGCGGGCGGCTGCGTTTCCGCGGTGAGGCCGGTGCCGGCGAGCGCCGAGCGTACCACGTCCGGTGAGCACATCTGCGAAGTCGGGCAAGGGGTGAGGGGGTCGCGCTCGACGGGCGGCGGCGTGCTACAAGAATATTGAGTGCGGGCGTGGAAGAAACAACGGCGGGTCTCACGCGGAGACCCGGAGACGCGGAGAACCTCAACTGCATGGCTCACACGGAGCCACAGAGCCACGGAGAGAGACGCTCATTTTCCAGAACGGACCGCCCCCGCGAAATCCCGCGGATCGGATCGAGCTGTGGCGCGGAGTGAGGGAACCGGGCTCTGCCGCGCGCGCCGCACCATCCCATGTTCGGGTGCGAAAGGGTGCCCCGGCGCCGAATACCGTCCCTGACGACGCCCCGATCCCGTCGCTCCCCGGCACCACCTTCCCAACATGGGGTCGGTCGCAACGCGCGGCGGAGCCCCTTTCCTTCCCTCCGCGCCAGAGATCGGGGTGAGGCAATACAGCGAGGAGCTCCGTTCAGGGAGTGGTTTCCTTCGTGGCTTGCAGGTCCCTCTGTGCTCGCCTATGATGCTTTTATGTTGTTCCTCCGCGTCTCCGCGCGAGCCATGCTGTTGCGCCCGAGCTGGGCGATCAGCAGGAGGCTGCCCCAGACGATCGGGTGCCGCAGGTAGTGGTGCGCGAGCCCGAACACCAGGAGGGAGGAGAGCGCCGCGAAGAGCGCGGGAGCGCGGACGGCGGAGCGCGCCACGTGGAGCAGGAGTCCGAACAGCAGGAGGGATCCCATGAGGCCCGTGGCGCTCGCCCAGTCGACGTAGATGTTGTGCGCCTCGCTGGGGATCTCGCCCCACGGCCTCCGGACGCGGGCGTGTGCCCCGGGGCCGAGTCCCACCACGGGTGAGGCAGCCACTGCCTCCAGGCCCAGACCCCAGAGATATGGACGCTCGGCTCCCTTCTCCTGCCCGCTCCAGATCGCGGCGATGCCCCGCGCCACCCGGTCCACCGCGCGCCCGTCCACGATCACGGGCGCGGCGACGAGCAGCGGCGCGACGGCCAGCAAGATCTTCCCGCGGCGGGCGATGGATCGGCCGCGCAGGGCAAGAAGCCACGAGTGGGCCGCGAGCACCGCCGCGCCCGCGCTCCACGCCAGGACAAGTGCGTCGCTCTCGCTTGAGAGGCCCACCGCCAGGCTGCAGCACGCCAGCACCGCGAGCCCATACCGCTCCCGCGCACCCCCCCACCGCGTCAAGCCGTGCAGCGCCAGGAAGGGCGTGAGAATCACCCCCAGCGGGACCTGGTTCGGGTTGTTGCTCCATCCGATGAAGCGGCCCCGGTGCCAGAAGTGCAGCGGGCCCAGGCTCGGCGACAAGCCCGCGTACAGCAGGAGGAGGAACAGGACCAGGGTGCACGCCACGATCACCAGGCGACCCGCGCTTCGGAGTTCGTCCTCTCCGCCCGGTTTGTACGCCAGACAGGCGATGATGGCCGCGATGAACGCGTAGGCGAGAAAGTCGCGGGGGGCGCCCGGCGCGGCGATGCCCCAGCTCCACGCCACGCCCCAGCCGGCGAGCAGCAGGGGGATCGAGACGGCCCAGAACAGCGCGAATGGCCGTAGCGTGGGCGCGAGCGCCGGGCGCCCGCCCCTGAGCACCGCCAGCGCCGATGCCGCACACCATGCGAGGAGGATCAGCTCTCCGGGGCCCACGGAAGCTCCGAGCCGCAGCTGGGTGGCCGTCGTCAGAACCACGCCCGTCGCCAGCCAGGCGGCAGCGCGCCGGTTCCCCTGTGCGGCAGGCACGCGAGCCGAAACGTTGGCTTCCGGGTGGGGTTCCATGACCTCGAGCAGGCGCGGGCGGAGACAGTTCGCTGGCGCTGAGTGTCTCGCCTCGGCGGCGTCTTGTCAAACCGGTTGCAGGGGGCCGGTGCTTCCTGTAGTGTTCCCGCGGCTCTTCACCGCCAGGCGCGCGCCTCGGCCCACCACTGGAGGATCGCTATCGCGCCGCACGCCGAAGCATCCGCACCGCTACGGCGCGGCAACGTCCTCCACCTGTCGGCCGAAATGGGCCAGCCGTCCAGCGGGCTGGCGCGGGCGGTGTGGGACCTCGCGGCCGCGCAGGGGGAGCTCGGGTGCCGCGTCACCATCCAGACCACGAGCGCGTGGGTGGAGGACCCGGTCGCCGACGCATCGGTGCCGGTGCGCCCCCGGGTCCGGGTATTTCCGGTGGCCGGGCCCGCCTCCATCGGGTTCAGCCGCGCGGCGGAGCGGTGGGCCCGCTCGCCGGACGCGGCCGACTTCCCGGTGCTCCACCAGCATGGCATCTGGCCCGCCCTTTCGCGCGTGACGCTCCGCTGGCGCGAGCGCCTGCGCCGTCCGGCGGTGGTGGCTCCGCACGGCAGCCTGGACCCGCAAGTGCTCGCCTATTCGCGCTGGAAGAAGGCGCTCGCGATGCTGGCGTACGAACGCCGCAACCTCGCCGGGGCGTCGTGCCTGCACGCCACCGCGGCCGGGGAGGTCCGCCAGTTCCGCGAGTTCGGCCTCAGGAACCCCGTCGCGGTGATCGGCAACGGGGTGTCGGACGCATGGCTCTCCAGCGAGGGAGACGCGCCGCGCTTCCGTGCCGCGCACGGGCTTCGGGAGGGTGCGCGCATCCTCCTCTACATCTCGCGCATTCACCGCAAGAAGGGGCTGCTGACGCTGGTGGAGGCGTTCGCGCGCAGCCGCCGCATGCTGGACGGATGGGAGCTCGTCGTGGCGGGGCCCAGCTACGACGAGCCGTACCTCGCCGCGGTCGGGGCGCTGATCACCGAGCACGGGCTTTCGTCGCGGATCCACCTGGTGGGAGAGTTGCGCGGAGTGTACCGGCGGGACGCCTTCGCCGCCGCCGAGCTGATGGTGCTGCCGTCGCTGAGCGAGAACTTCGGGCTGGTGGTGGCCGAGGCGCTCGGCGTGGGCGTGCCCGTGATCACCACGCGCGGGGCGGTCGCGTGGGAGGCCCTGGAGACGGAGCAGATCGGGTGGTGGGTGAATCCCGATCTCGCTAGCTTGGAAGAGGCGCTGCTCTCCGCCGCCCGGCTGAGCCCCGCCGAGCTGTCTGCGATGGGCGGCCGCGGGCGTGCCCTGATCCTCCGCGACTACCGCTGGGGCCCCATCGCGCAGCAGACACTGGAGCTGTACGCGTGGCTGGCCGGCGATGCGGCCCGCCCTGAGTTCGTGGTGGTCGGCTGACGGGCCGGGTTGGCTGTTCGGGTACGGGCAGCTGCGCAAAGCTCCGCCATTTTACCTGATCCACGGAAGTCGCCTTGAGCATTGCGATCGCGATCACGACGTACCTGCGTCCCCGCCTCCTGACGCGCCTCCTGGAGAGCATCCGGCTCCAGGAGGTGGACGCCGAGCTCGCTTCGTCGCTGCACGTCGTGGTGGTGGACAACGATGCCGCCGCGTCCGCCCGCGCCGTCGTGGATGCGGCGACGGAGGGGTTCCCCTTCCCGGTCCACTACTCGGTGGAGCCGGTCCGGAGCATCTCCGTTGCGCGGAACCACGGCGTGCGTATGGCGCTGGAGCTGGGTGCCCGCTTCGTCGCCTTCATCGACGACGACGAGGAGGCGAGCCCGCAGTGGCTCCGGGAGCTCACCCGGGTCCAGCGGGAATACGACGCGGGGGTGGTATGGGGGCGCGTGGTGCCGCGCCTGCCGGCGGCGATCCCCGGCTGGGTGGCGGAGGGCGGGTTCTTCGAGCGGGGCGCGTACCCCACCGGCACACGGGTGACCGTCGCCGAGACGGCCAACGCCCTGGTCTCGGCCGATCTGCTGAGGGAGCTGGCCGGTCCTTTCGACCCCGCCTTTGGGATCTCGGGCGGCGGCGACAGCCACTTCTTCCGGCGCGTGGTGGAGGCGGGCGGCACCATCGTGTGGGCCGACGACGCGGTGGTGTTCGAGATCGTCCCGGTGGAGCGGGCGAACGCCGGCTGGATCCTGCGGCGTGCCTTCCGTGTCGGCAACCACTCGGTCTGCGTGGAGCGCGCGGTCAGCGAGGGACACGGGTGGCTCCCCGGCCGCCTGGCCAAGGCGACAGGCCGCG
Source organism: Longimicrobium sp. (assembly GCA_030446945.1). Lineage (GTDB taxonomy): Bacteria > Gemmatimonadota > Gemmatimonadetes > Longimicrobiales > Longimicrobiaceae > Longimicrobium. Next base: position 16,575 of record JAUJMI010000006.1, read on the forward strand.
TCGCGGTGGGGATGCTGATGCTCCCGGCCGCCCCCCTGCGCGGGCGGGCGCTGCTGGTGTCGGCGCTCCAGAACGTCGCGCTGGGGCTGGGCGCGTACTCGGGTATGCTGGGCTACCGCTACATCGCCTACCGGCGGGTCGATGGCAGCTGACCGGGGGTACGTGCGCGGGCCGCTGCGCCGCACCCTGGTCCGGGAGACTCTGTGGAACGCGGCGGGCGCATACAGCGGATTGATCCTCCAGCTGACGGTGACCGCCATCCTCGCGCGCGTGCTGTCGCCCGAGGACTTCGGGATCGTCGCCGCGGTCCTCGCGTTCACGGCGTTCTTCGACGCGCTGGCGGAGCCGGGCTTCGTGGGGGCCGTGCTCCAGCGGCCCGACCCCACGGAGGCGGAGCTGTCCGGCGTCTTCTGGCTGGCACTCGCGGCGGGCGGCGTCCTGTACCTCGGGCTGTACGGCGGCGTGTCGCTCCTCGGAGGGCTGTTCGGCACCCGGGGCTTCACCGCCGTGCTGCGGGTCCTGGGGCTGAACGTCCTGTTCGTGGCGCTCCTGGTGGTGCCGAAGGCGATCCTGCGGCGGCTGGAGCCGCGGCGCCTCTCGCTCTCGCACCTCGGGCGCGGCGGTCGCCATCCCGCTGGCGCTGTCGCGGCAGGGATACTGGACGCTGGTGGGCCAGAGCCTGGCCGCCTACGCCACCGAGGTGCTCGCCGTCGCGTGGTTCGCGCGCTGGAGGCCGAGGCTGGAGCTCAGGCCGCGGGTGAGCGCGCCGATGGTGCGCTTCTCCCTGTCGATGTTCCTGCAGATCGCCGTCAACTACTGGTAGCGCAACGCGGGGAGCCTGCTGATCGCCCGCTTCGGCGCCGCTCCGCTGGGCCAGTTCGACCTCGCGCAGCGCCTGGTAGGCATCCCCATCCAGCTGCTCTGGAGCGCGTTGGGGCCGATGCTGCACCCCGCGTACGCCATCATGGGCGACGACCTGCCCCGCCTGCGCGCCGCCTACTCGAAACTCCTGCAACTGACCGGCATCCTCAGCCTCCCTACCGCCGCGGTGCTGGGGCTCTGCGCGGACCGGCTCGTCCCGCTGCTCTGGCGCCCGCAGTGGACGGCGAGCATTCTCCTGGTTTACGCGCTGCTCCCCGGGGCGGCGGTGCAGCCCCTGGCCGCGGTCGCATGGCGCGGGACCGGACCCGGCCTCATGCTGTGGGTGACGGTGTTCAACGCGGTCGTGCTGCTGGAGGGGATGGCGCTGGGGGTGCGCTGGGGCGCGGGGTGGCCTGGGGCTACTCGATCGCGTATCTCTGCATCGCGTTTCCGTGCGCGTGCGTGGCGGTGCAGGGCGAGGGTGCTCCATGGCACGCTTCGCGAGCTCGTGGCGTGGCTCTGGCGTCCGCTCGCAACCTTCGCCATCGTCATGGCGGCCGGATTGGCCGCCAGGGTGGCGATCAGCTCCGCGCCTCCGCTGGCGGGCCCGCTGGTGATAGCGGCGGCGGCGCTGCTGGCCTGGGGGCTCGCCGTGCGCGCGCTGGCTTGGCCGCTCGTTCTGTCGGTCGCGCCCGAGCGAGCCGCGGAGCCATGATGGGCCCCTTTACCCGCCCGCGCGGCGAGCCCCTTGCTTCCCGGTGTCGTCCGATGCTAAAACAAGCCCTGCGGAGAGTGCGCCTCTGGCGCGCGCCGGATTACGTGACCTGCGAAGGCGTGCGGCCGCCTCCGCCGCACCTTCGTTTCTGCGGCCCGGAGTTCCAGGACGACCGGTACTTCCTCGCGTCGGCACGCCGGGAGGCGCTCCGGCTCGTGGAGGATGCGGGTCTCACCTCCGCCAGCCGGGTGCTGGACGTCGGGTGTGGACCGGGACGCCTCGCCATCGGCCTGCTGGAACTTCCCGGTGGCGTCGGCGAGTACCTGGGGCCGGACGTGCACCGGCCCTCGATCGGCTGGTGCAGGCGCAACCTCGGGCGGTCCGACCAGTCGTTCCGCTTCCAACACGTGGACGTGCGCAACGACCGCTACAACCCGAAGGGGTCGGAGCCGGCCGGCGCCGTGCGCCTCCCGGCGGAGAACGGGAGCCACGACATCGCCTGCCTGTACTCGGTCTTCTCCCACATGCTTCCGTCCGACGTGGAGGGATACCTGCACGAGCTGCATCGCATCCTCGCCCCGGGGGGGGGCGCTGTTCTTCACCGCGTTTGTGGAGACGGGGGTTCCGGAGGTGAGCGTGAACCCGCCCGGGTACATCCGTTCGTGGGGCGGACCACTGCACTGCGTGCGGTACGAGCGGGCTTTCCTGGAGCGGATGCTCGGGGCGGCCGGTTTCGAGATGGACAAGCTCACGCGCGGCACCGAGACGGACCGGCAGAGCGCCATCTTCGCGCGCCGCACTTCCTGAATGCCGGCGGAACGGGTGTGGAGGCGGGCGAGGCGCGCGCTCGGTGCCGGCTCGGCGAGGAGCGCGCGCGACTACCTCCGCGGCGGGGTGTTCAAGAGCCGCCACTGGGGGGGAGAGGTGGTGGAGGTGCCCCATCTGCTCCTACCGCGGGCCGTTCGCGGGCGTGGAGCGCCCGCGGGGACGCCGGCGGTTCGCGGCCTGCCCGAGCTGCGGTGCGTTGGAGCGCCACCGGCTCCAGGCGCTGGTGATGCGGGAAGTGCTCCGCGGAATCGACACCTCCCGGCCTGCGTTCGTCCATTTCGCCCCGGAGGGATTCTTTCGCCAGGCGTGGCGCCCGCGCTTTGGGACGTACCTCACCGCGGATCTAGAGCGGGACGACGTTGCGCTGAACGCGGACCTGTGCCGGCTCCCCTTCCCGGACGGATCGCTCGACGTGGTGTTCGCGTCCCACGTGCTTGAGCACATCCGGGAAGACGAGCGCGCCATCGCGGAGATCGGGCGGGTGCTTCGCCCCGGCGGCATGGCCGTGCTCCCCGTTCCGCTCGTCGGCCATACGACGGTGGAGTACCCGGAGGCGAATCCCTACGTCTGGCATCACTGGCGCGCGCCGGGCCGCGACTACTTCGCGAGGTTCCAGAAGCACTTCCGCGAAGTCCGCGAGTACACTTCCAACGTGTTCCACGAGCACCAGCTCTACGTCTACGAGGACATGACCGGCTGGCCTACCGCCGAAGCCCCGCTTCGCGAGCGCGCGGATGGAGCCAGGCACGAGGATGCCGTGCCGGTGTGCGTGAAGTGAAGCGGATCACTCTGATCGCCTCCGACCTTTCGCAGAACGCCCTCAGCCGGGCGCACCTCCTGGCGGAGATTCTGGCTCGTGACTTCGAGGTCGAGATCGTGGGAACGCAGTTCGGAGAAGCCCTCTGGGCCGCGGCCCGGACCGGCTCGATACCCATATCGGCGGTACACGGGGCGCCGTGGCCGGCGTATGCGCTGCGCATGCGGCAGCTGCTCCAGCGGATCCGCGGCGACGTGGTCTACGCGGTCAAGCCGCTCCCCGCCAGTTTCGGGGTCGCGCTCCTGGATCGTGGACGGACTGGACGCCCCGTCGTGCTCGACGTGGATGACGACGAGCTCGCGTTCCGCCCGCCCGCCACGATCCGGCGCCCGCGCAGCGTGGCGTCGAGCATCGGCCATCCGAACGGCCGCTACTGGGCGCGGCGCATGATCGCCCGCATCCCTTCCGCCGACGCCGTGACCGTCGCCAGCTGGGGGCTGCAGCGCCGCTTCGGGGGCGTGTTCGTCCCCCACGCCAAAGACACGGAGCGCCTTCGCCCGCGCCCGGAACGCCGCTACGCCGCGAAAGCGCGGCTCGGCGTCGCCGGGCGCCGGGTGGTGATGTTCATGGGGACCCCGCGCGCCCACAAGGGCATCGAGGACGTCGCCGAGGCGATGCTTCGCCTCAGGCACGACGCCGTGTTCGTGGTCGCCGGCGCCGACTCCGCCGACGGGTACGTCCGCGCGCTTATGAACCGCTTCCCCGCCATCGTCTTCCACCCGCCCTACGCGCTGGAGGAAGCTCCCTTCCTGCTGCAGGCCGCCGACGCCGTCGTCGTGCCGCAGCGGCTGCGGGCCGAATCGGTGGTGCAGATGCCGGGCAAGCTGCTGGAGGCCATGGCCATGGCGAAGCCCATCGTCTCGACCGCCGTCTCCGACATCCCGCGCATCCTGGCGGACGGCCGCGGGCACGTGGTCGCACCCGGCGCCCCCGCGGCGATCGCGGCGGCGCTGGACCGGATCTTCGACTTTCCCGAGGAGGCGGCGCGGATGGGGCGGCTCGCGCGGGCGTGGTGCATCGAGAACGCGAGCTACGACAGCACCCGCGAGACGCTCCACGAGGTGATCGCGAACGTCCTCACGGCGGCCGAGCCGCGCCGGTGTCGATGACGATCGCGCTCCTCGTTCCGCTCGCCGCGCTGGTCGCCAGCTTCCTGCTGACGCGGTGCGTGCTCGGGTACGCGATCCGGCGGGCGATCCTGGACTTCCCCAACCACCGCAGCTCCCACGATGCGCCCACGCCGCGGGGGGGCGGGCTGGGAATCGCCATCCCCGTGCTGGCCGGCACCGCGGTGCTGGGGCTGGCCGGGCTCATCCCCTCCCGCCTCGCCCTCGCCGTCCTGGGCGGCACCCTGGTGGCCGCGGTGGGATGGATGGACGACACCCGCCGCTTCCACGGGCGGATGCTAGGGACGCGGGTGCTGGTCTACCTGGCGGCCGCCATCTGGGGGTGCGCCTGGGTCGGCCGCCTCCCGTCCCTGAACGTGGGTACCGCGCGCCTCCAGCTAGGGTGGGCCGGGGACCTGCTCGCGGTGATCGGCGTGGTTTGGATGGTCTGCCTGTTCAACTTCATGGACGGGATCGACGGGATCTCGGGGGCGGAGGCCACGGTCGCCGGCCTGTGGGGGGGCGCGCTCCTCTGGCTTTCGGGGAGCCCCGACCTCGCCGTCCTCTCGCTGCTGGTGGGCGGCGCCGCCGCGGGGTTCCTGGTGTGGAACTGGGCGCCGGCCCGAATCTTCATGGGGGACGTGGGGAGCTGCCTGCTCGGGTTCTGCTTTGCGCTCATCGCGCTGGCGTCCGAGCACGCGGGCGCGGTGCCGCTGCTGGTGTGGATGATCCTGCTGGGGGTGTTCGTCTTCGATGCCACCGTCACGCTGCTGCGCCGCGTCGCGCGCGGGGAGCGCTGGCACGAGGCGCACCGGAGCCACGCCTACCAGCGCGCCGTGCAATCCGGCCTGAGCCACGGCCAGGTGAGCGCGAGCGTGACGCTGACCAACCTCGCGCTCGGCGGGCTCGCCACGGCGGCGTGGAGGTGGCCTTCGCTCCTCCTCCCCTGCCTGCTGGCGGCGATCGTCCTGCTCACGGCAATCTATGCCTGGGTGGAGCGCAGGGCACCGATGAAGCGGGTCCAGTGACGAGGGTCCTGGTCGTCGGCGGCACCGGCATGCTGGGCCACAAGCTGGTGCAGGTGCTGGGCGCCGACCTCGCGCTGGACCTGCACGCCACGGTGCGGCGCGCCCCGCCTCCGGAGCTCGCGGGCGGACGGGTGACGTACCACCCGGGCGTGGAGGTGGCGTACGGGTCGCCGCGCGTGCGCGAGGTGCTGGAGGCGCTCCGGCCGGACGTGGTGGTGAACGCCGTGGGCGCCATCAAGCAAAAGGATCTCCACTTGGCGGCGGACGAGACCCTCTTCCTGAACGGCGCCTTCCCGCACCTCCTGGCGCTCCACAACCCCGGCGGGCGCGTGATCCACGTCTCCACCGACTGCGTGTTCCGGGGCGACCGCGGAGGGTACACGGAGGCCGAGCGCCCGGACGCGGAGGACCTGTACGGCCGCTCCAAGGCGATGGGCGAGGTCGACTACGGCCGCCACCTGACGCTGCGCACCTCCATCATCGGCCCGGAGCTCTCGGCGCACCTGGGGCTCCTCGGCTGGTTCTTCTCGCAGCCGCGCGGGTCGGTGCTGCGCGGCTTCACCCACGCCATCTACAGCGGCCTCCCCACCGTCGTCCTCAGCCGCACCATCCACCGCCTGATCCGCGACACGGCTCCGCTCTCGGGCATCTACCACGTCGCGAGCGAGCCCATCGACAAGAACACGCTGCTCCAGCGCCTGAACGAGGCGCTGGAGCTGGGCCACACCATCCTCCCGGACGACTCCCTCCGCATCGACCGCTCGCTTGACGACCGGCGGTTCCGCGAGGCCACGGGCACCCCCCGGCCGTCCTGGAGCGAGCTGGTGGCGGAAGTGGCCGACGATGTCCGTCTGTACTCGAGCGTCTACCCGGCGCTGCGGGGCTGGCCCTGATTTTCCCGACGAGGCGCGATGACCCTGCAGATACGAGCCCGACTCCCGCAGCCGCTTCGTGCCGCGCTCCGCACGGCGTACCGGGCGGCCACCGCACCCTCGGACCTCGTGGCCGTCCGCGAGCTTGCGCGTGCCCCGAATCCCGACGCGGCGCGCATCGCCGATGCCCTTCGTGCGGTGAAGAAGCCGCTGCCTGGCAGCGAGCAGGCGAGGATCGATGCGATCGAGCAGGCGCGCACCCGCATGGAGCGGCGGGCGGACCCGCTCGTCGACGGCAGCCTGAACGTACCTCCGGGCTACGACGTCGGGGTCACGGTCAGCCAGGCCTGCAGCGCGAGCAAACCGCTGTTTGCCGCGCTCCTTCTCTACCACCTGGCGAAGCGGTTCCGCCCCGGGACCGCGCTGGAGCTTGGGACCAACGTCGGCATCTCGTCGGCCTACATCGCCGCTGGGCTCCAGGGCCGGGAGCGGCTGACGACCCTGGAGGTGTCACCGTACCGGCTTCGGCTCGCGCGAGAGGTGCACGCCAGGCTGGGTCTGGCGAACATCGGCTACCGGCAGGGTCTCTTCGTGGAGACGCTCGGGCCCGCGCTTCAGGAGATCGGTTCGCCGGACCTGGTGTTCATCGACGGCCACCACCAGTACGAGCCGACACTGGCGTACTTCGAAGCCATTTGGCCCCATGCGCGCCCCGGCGCCCTCTTCATCTTCGACGACATCCGGTGGTCGCAGGGAATGCGGCGGGCCTGGGCGAAGCTCCGGGAGGACGAGCGTTTCGCGCTGGTGGTGGACGTGGGCGTGCTGGGATTGTGCGTCGGCCGGGCGCCGGGGGTATCCGGGCGATACCAGTCGCGCCGCATGTACTCGATCGTGCGTTGACGGACGGGACCGCTCCCGGGGCGGCTCACCGCGCAGCCGGCACGCACGGGAGCGCCAGCGCCGTTGCGTCCGGAGTGTGACCTGCCAGCGGATGTGGAGGGAGTACGGAGCCGCAGTTACCTGGCACCTGGCGCTGGGCCTTGGGCACTTCCCGGCGCCACCTCGCGCATCCACCGCTCCAGGCGGGTCGTGAGGCGCTCCCGCTCGAAGTGCTCCAGGAAGTAGCCGCGTCCGCGGAAACCCATGGCGGCGCGCTCCTCGGCGGAGAGGGCGCGCAGCGCGAGCACGGCGTCGGCCAGGGCGAGCGGGTCTTCGGCGGGGCAGCTGAGGCCCGCGCCGGATTCCATCACCACGCGCGCACCCTCGCCGTCCATGCCCGCGATCAGTGGGCGGGCGCAGGCGAGGTAGGACTGGATCTTGGCCGGGAGCGTGTACGCGTACACCGGGGCGCGCCGCAGCGAGGCCAGCAGCACGTCCGCGTGCGCAAAGAAGTGCGGCATGCGCTCCGCCGGATGGCGCCCCATCAGGTGAACCACGGGTTGCAGCCCCCGCTGGCGTACCTGCTCCTCCACCCACCCCCGCATCCGCCCGTCCCCCACGACGATCCAGTGGATGTCGCCCTCGCCGCGCAGCAACTCGGCCGCAGCCAGCAGCGTGGGGAAGTCCTGCGAGGTGCCGATGTTCCCGGCCACCATCACCCGGAAGCCCGACGGGAGGGGTGGAACGCCCTCGGTCTGGTGGGGAGAGAGCGGACGGTAGAACGGCTCGGCGGACTGGGGGAAGTACCGCACGCGCGCCTCGCCCCCGGCCAGCTCCGAAACCGGGCGCAGGAACCCCTCCGACGACACCAGCACGCGGTCGCTGCCGCGGTAGATGCGCCGCGCCAGCCGCCGCACCGCGGCCAGCACGACTTCGGACGAGACGACGCCGGTGTCCCTGAGAACCTCCGGCCAGGGGTCCAGCACCCAGAACAGCAGCGCCGCGCCCGTGATCCGCTTGAGCACGAGCGCGGGGATGCCCACCGTCACCGGCGACACCTCGAAGACCAGGATCACGTCGTAGTCGCCCCGCGCCGCCAGCGGACCCAGCACGCTGGCGGAGAGGGCGAACGAGGCATAGTTGAGCGCCAGGCGCATCCCCCGTGCGCGCCCGCGCGTCAGCAGCGGCACGCGCCGAACGCGGATGCCGTGGTAGCTTTCCTCGCGGGGGCGTAGCGGGCTGTACCCCGGGTAGGCGCGCCCCTCGGGGTAGTTGGGAATACCAGTGAGGACCTCGACGTGGTGCCCGCGCTCCTGCAGCGCCAGCGCCAAGTCGTTGATGCGGAAGTCCTCCGGCCAGAAGTACTGCGAGAGGACGAGGATCCGCAACGGGCGCTCGCCGGCGGGCGGGGTCATGCGCGCGGGTGGACGGCGCGGTACCACGACGCCGCGTCCGCCATCCCCTCCGCCATGGTGTAGCGCGGCGCCCACCCCAGTCGGCGGAGCGCGGACACGTCCACGCACAGTGAGCCGGTCAGGCGCTCCAGCGCGCTCGTGGTGAGCGGCACCGGCAGGGCGCGCCCGACGACGTCCCCCGCGCGCGCGGCGAGACGGGCGAACGTCCGCGGGCAGGGAACGATGCGGGCGGGCCTCTCCAGCGCCGCGGCGATGCGGCGCACCAGCTCCGGCGTGGAGACGTCATCGTCGTCGCTCACGAAAAGGGTGGCGTCACGGGCCGCCGGGGCGGTGAGCACCGTCTCGATGGCGGCCACCACGTTGCCGGCGTAGGCCAGGCTGCGCCGGTTGCAGATGCCGCCCACGGGCACCGGCACGCCGCGGTCCACCGTGCGAAAGAGGCGCAGCATGTTGGCCCGCAGCCCCGCGCCGTAGAGCAGCGGGAGCCGGAGGACGGGCGCGTGGATCCCGGCCGCCTCCTCCCGCACCACCTGCTCCGCCTCCAGCTTGCTGACGCCGTACGCGTCCGCGGGGCGCGCGGGGACCTCCTCGGTCCAGCACTCCGGGCTCCCCTCCCCCACCGCTTTCACCGAGCTGGCGTTGACGAAACGCGTGGCGCCCGCGTCCAGCGCCTCACGCAGCAGGACCCGCGTCCCCTCGACGTTCACCCAGCCGAACCGGTCCAATGGATCCGCGGCGGAGTCGCGCAGCACGTGCGTGCGCGCGGCGAGGTGGACGACCGCATCGACGCCCCTGCAAGCCGCACGGAGCGCCGCGCGGTCCGAGAGATCGGCTGCGCGCACCTGGCGGACGCCGGCGGGGAGGCCGGCGTGCTCGCTCCGCACCAGCGCGCGCACCGCCACACCCATCTTCAGGAGCCCCTCCACCACGTACGCGCCCAGGAAGCCGGTGGCGCCCGTCACCAGCACGGAGCCCGGAAGCGACAGCCGCTCCTCAGGCATCGAACCAGACGGTGCGGCGCACGTACCGGGTGTAGCTCAGGATGATGCGCACCACCTTGAGCGACACGGTCTCGGTGTCGTAGTCCGGCACCAGCGCGGGGCGGCGCTCCGCGTGCTGCTCGGTGACGACCCGTATCGCGCGCAGCACCTCGTCCGGCTCCAGGCCGCACATCACCAGCGTCCCCTCGTCCATCCCCTCCGGCCGCTCGTGGGCCTCGCGGATGGCGACGGCGGGAAAGCCGAGCACGGACGACTCCTCCGTGATCGTCCCGCTGTCCGAGACCACGCAGAACGCGCCCCGCTGAAGGCGCACGTAGTCGAAGAAGCCGAGCGGCTTCAGCAGCCGCACGCGCGGGGCCAGCCGCACCGCCCCCGCCGCGTCGATGCGCGCCCGCGTGCGTGGATGCGCGGAGAAGATGACGGGACGGTCCAGCCCCTCCGCCATCGCG
>JAUJMI010000113.1 GCA_030446945.1 Longimicrobium sp.
CCGCGCTGGCCTGAGACCCGCGCGCTGGTGGTGTGACTTCTTCGACCGCACTCAGAAAAGGCGCCGGGCCAACCAGGCACTAGGCACCGGGCAGTTGGCACCTCCGATCTTTGCCCCTCGCACTGAAAACCATGCCCTCCCAGCTCCCACACGAATCCGATGCAGGCCTCGGGTGGATCGAGGCGGACGGTCCGCACGCGGACATCGTCCTCTCCACCCGCGTGCGGCTGGCGCGCAACCTACAGGGCTTCCGCTTCGGGACCAGGGCGGACGCGGGGGACCGGCGCGAGGTGCTGCGCCTGGCCCGCGGCGCCGCCGAAGGGTCCGCCGCGCTGGGCACCGGGCGCGCGTACCTGATCCCCGAGCTCCCCTCCACCGAGCGCCTCCTGCTGCTCGAGCGGCACCTGGTGTCACGCGAGCTGGTGTCCGGGCACGGCGGGGAGCCGCCCTCCGACGCGGCGCTGCTCACCGGGAGCACCGAGCCGATCAGCGTGATGGTCAACGAGGAGGATCACCTGCGCCTCCAGACGCTGCTGGGCGGATTTAGGCTGCACGACGCGTGGCGCTCCATCGACCGGCTGGACGACGAGCTGGGCGGGCGGCTGCCGTACGCGTACCATCCCGAGTTCGGCTACCTGACCTCGTGCCCCACCAACGTGGGAACGGGGCTGCGCGCATCCGTCCTGATGCACCTCCCCGGCCTGGTGCTTACGCAGGAGATCGGCAAGGTGCTGCAGGGGATCAGCCAGGTGGGGCTCACCTTTCGCGGCCTGTACGGCGAGGGGAGCGAGGTGGTGGGGAACTTCTTCCAGATCTCCAACCAGACCACGCTGGGAAAGACCGAGGAGGACCTGATCGACCACCTGCAGAGGATCGTGCAGCAGGTGGTGCAGTACGAGAGCTCCGCGCGCGACGTGCTCACCCGCGACGCGCCCCTGGTGATCGAGGACAAGGTGTGGCGCGCGTACGGCCTGCTGAGGCACGCGCGCTCCACCTCCTTCGAGGAGCTGATGAACCTGCTGAGCGGCGTCAGGCTGGGGGTTGGGCTGAAACTAATCCCCCGCGTCAGTGTACACACGCTGAACCGGATCATGATCTTCGCGCAGGCCGCACACCTGGACCGGGTGGCGGACCAGGCGCTCCCGAAAGGGGACCCGGACGCGAGGCGCGCGGCCTACGTGAGAGGTGTTCTTGCCGCGGAGGAGTCTGGCGCGTCGCATGCGTAGACGGCAGGCTAAGCAGTCGGTCCCCGGTCCAGCCCGAACAAAGGTCACGCCACGATGAACTACAACTTCACCGACCGCGTGCGGAAGGTGCTCGCGATGGCCCGTGAGGAGGCCATCCGGCTCCAGCACGACTACGTCGGAACGGAACACATCCTCCTCGGCCTGATCCGCGAGGGCGAGGGCGTGGCCGCCGCCGTGCTCAACAACCTGGCCGTGGACCTGGAGCAGGTCCAGGAGAAGGTGGAAGAGTCCGTGCGCCGCGGGAAGGCCACCATCGCGCTGGGCGAACTCCCGTATACGTCGCGCGCCAAGAAGGTGCTGGAGTTCGCCATGGCCGAGGCGCGGGAGCTGAACCATTCGTACGTCGGTACCGAGCACCTGCTGCTGGGCCTCCTCCGCGAGGAGAAGGGGATCGCGGCCGAGGTGCTGGGGCAGCTGGGGGTTGGGCTGGAGGACGCCCGCCGCGAGACGCTGAAGCTGCTGGGCTCGGAGCCCAACACGCAGCCCACCGCCTCGTCTTCGCTGGGGAGCGGCTCCGGCGCGACGCCCGCGGGCGGCAAGGGCGAGAAGAAGAGCAAGACGCCCGCGCTGGACCACTTCTGCCGCGACCTCACGGAGCTGGCGCGCCAGGGCGAGCTGGACCCCACCATCGGCCGCGCGGAAGAGATCGAGCGGGTGATGGAGATCCTGAGCCGCCGCAAGAAGAACAACCCCGTGCTCATCGGCGAGCCCGGCGTGGGCAAGACGGCGATCGTGGAGGGGCTGGCCCAGCTGATCGCGGACGGCAAGTGCCCGGACAGCCTGCGCGACTTCCGCGTGCTGTCGCTGGACATGGCGGCCGTGATCGCGGGCACCAAGTACCGCGGCCAGTTCGAGGAGCGGCTCAAGGCGGTGATGAACGAGATCTCGCAGAACAAGCAGATCATCCTCTTCATCGACGAGCTGCACACGCTGGTCGGCGCGGGCGCGGCGGAAGGCGCCATCGACGCCAGCAACATGCTGAAGCCGGCGCTGGCCCGCGGCGAGCTGCAGTGCGTGGGCGCGTCGACGCTGAACGAGTACCGCAAGTACATCGAGAAGGACGGGGCGCTGGAGCGCCGCTTCCAGACCGTGTCGGTGGACCCGCCCTCCATCGAAGAGGCGATCCAGATCGTCACGGGGCTGCGCGGGCACTACGAGGACCACCACCGCATCCAGATCTCGGACGAGGTGATCGAGGCCGCGGTGAAGCTGTCGGAGCGCTACATCACCGACCGCTTCCTGCCGGACAAGGCGATCGACCTGATCGACGAGGCCGGCGCGCGCGCCCGCCTGGCCACCCAGGTGCCGCCGCCGGAGGTGAGCGACCTCAAGCGCGACCTGGAGAACCTGGGCGACAAAAAGGACGAGGCGATCCGCGACCAGGACTTCGAGCGTGCCGCGGAGCTGCGCGACAACGAGCGCGAGCTGCAGCGCAAGATCCAGGAGCGCGAGAAGCAGTGGGAGGAGGAGCGTCGCACCAACCGTCCGGCGCTCACCGAGGAGAACGTGGCGTTCATCGTCAGCCGCTGGACCGGCATCCCGGTCACGCGCCTCAAGCAGGCGGAAACGGCGCGCCTGGTGGGGATGGAGGACGAGCTGCACACCAAGGTGGTGGGGCAGGACCGCGCCATCAAGGCGATCAGCCGCGCCATCCGCCGCTCGCGCGCGGGGCTCAAGGACCCCAAGCGCCCCATCGGCTCGTTCATCTTCGCGGGCCCCACCGGCGTGGGTAAGACGGAGCTGGCGCGCGCCCTGGCGGAGTTCCTCTTCGCGGACCGCAACGCGCTGATCCGGGTGGACATGTCGGAGTACATGGAGAAGTTCTCCGTGTCGCGGCTCATCGGCGCCCCTCCGGGGTACGTGGGCTACGAGGACAGCGGCACGCTCACCAAGGCGGTGCGCCGCAAGCCGTACTCGGTGGTGCTGCTGGACGAGATCGAGAAGGCGCACCCGGACGTGTTCAACATCCTGCTGCAGGTGCTGGACGAAGGGCACCTGACGGACAACTACGGGCGGGTGATCGACTTCAAGAACACGGTCATCATCATGACCTCCAACCTGGGCGCGCGCGACCTGGGGAAGGGAAAGGGGCTCGGCTTCTCCACGGGGACGCAGCAGAGCAACTTCGACCGGATGGAGGAGAAGATCCGCGAGGAGATCGAGCGGACCTTCAACCCCGAGTTCATCAACCGCCTGGATGACTCGATCGTGTTCCACCCGCTGACCCGCGAGCAGATCGCCAGCATCATCGGCAACCTGCTGCGGGACGTGGAGGACCGGCTCAAGGAGGAGGAGCTCACGCTGAAGCTCACCGACGACGCCGTGGACTTCATGATCGAGCACGGCTACGACGAGAAGTTCGGTGCGCGTCCCATCAAGCGCGCCATCCAGCGCTACCTGGAGGACCCGCTCTCGGAGAAGATCCTGATGGCGGAGTACTCCCCCGGCGACGAGATCGAGGTGACGGTGGCGGAGGATCGCCAGTCACTCGCGTTCCGGGCACTTTCACCACAAAAGACGACCACGTAGGGATCAAGTGCAACCAAAGAACCGGGGGGGACGGGCCGCCGCTGCGGCCCTCCTCCTTCTCGCCTTCGGCGGCGCACTCCCCCGCGCCGCCCACTCCCAGGTTCCCACGACGCCGGCTCCCGCGGCCCCCCAGACGGGGGTTCGCGTGGACACGGTGCTCGTGCGCGGCAACCTACGCCTCACCGAGGCGCAGGTACGCGGCGCGGGAGGGATCCACAGCGGTTCGTACATCACGCCCACCCAGGTTCCCGCGGCCATCAACCGGCTGATGAACACGGGGCAGTTCGAGACGGTGGACGTGCTGTTCCGCCCCGCCGCGGCCGACCGCGGCGCCATCATCCTGCAGGTGCGCGAGCGCCCGATCCTGGGCGACGTGACCTTCCAGGGGCTCAAGAGCGTGAGCGGGGGCACGGTGCGCGACTCGGCGAAGCTCAAGGCCGGCGAGCCGCTCAACCCGCAGCGCGTGCGCGACGCGGAGAAGCTGGTGCGCGACCTGCTGGCCAAGAAGGGCGTGCAGCTCACCTCCATCGACACCACGCTGCGCCCCATGCCCAACCCGGCGCAGGGGGTGCGGCTCACCTTCAACGTGCGCGAGGGCGGCCGCCTGGCGATCGCCGACGTGGACTTCCGCGGCAACCGCGCCTTTGGCGACGACAAGCTGGAAGGCGCCATGGACACCAAGGAGGAAGGCTTCTTCTGGTTCCGCGGCGGCCGGTTCGACCGCGAGGTGTTCAACGCGGACCTGCGGGAGAACCTCCCCTCCTACTATGCGAAGCACGGCTACATCGACTTCGCCGTGGTGCGCGACACGCTGGAGGTGGACCCCTCCACCGGCAAGGCGCGCCTGGTGATTGAGGTCAACGAGGGGCCGCAGTACCGGCTGGGCGAGCTGACGGTGGTGGGGAACGCCCGCTTCCCGACGGACGACCTGCGCCGCCTGCTGACCACACAGCGCCGCTCGGTGCTGGGGCTTCCCTTCGGCGGCACGGACACGCAGGAGACGGGCGAGGTGTTCGACCGCGCCGCCCTGGATGCCGCCGTGCGGCAGGCGCAGCAGCTGTACCGCAACGAGGGCTACCTGTACGCGCAGGTGGAGCCCGTGGTGGAGCGGGTGCCGGCGCAGCCGGGACGCGCGCCCACGGTGAACGTCACCATGGCGGTGAGCGAGCGCAGCCCGTTCTACATCCGCAACATCACGATCGCCGGCAACACCACCACGCACGAGTCGGTGATCCGCGACCGCCTCTGGCTGGTGCCGGGCGACGTGTACAACGAGGAGCGCGTCCTCCAGAGCTACCAGAGCATCAACGGCCTGGGCTTCTTCGAGTCGCCCATGCCGACGCCGGACATCAACCCGGACCCGGAGACGGGCCAGGTGGACCTGGTGTTCCACGTGAAGGAGAAGCAGACCGGAAACCTGAACTTCGGCACGGTGTTCGGCGGCGGCTACGGCGGCAACTCGGGGCGCGTGGCCGGCTTCATCGGGTACCAGCAGCCCAACCTCTTCGGGCAGGGGAAGCAGGCGGCGCTGCGGGCCGAGTACGGCTACGGGCGCAGCACCTTTGAGGCGAGCTACACGGACCCGGCGCTGGCCGGCACGCGCAACTCGGGGAGCTTCTCGGTCTACCGCCGCGGCGACCGCTACGTGCGCTTCGGCAACGGGCGGCGGCTGGTGACGGGCGGCAGCGTGAACTTCGGCATCCCGGTGCCGGGCGCCGCCAGGACGCGCGCGTTCCTGGGGTATTCGCTCTCCAACACGTCGTACACGGCGTCGGACAACGAGGAGTGTGGCGGCGAGAACCAGAGCATCTTCTGCCTGGAGGACGCGCTGGCGAGCCGGCTGTCGCTCTCGCTGACGCGCGACACCAAGAACCACCCGCTCTTCCCCACGCAGGGCGTGCGCGAGTCCATCTCGCTGGAGCAGACGGGCGGGCCGCTGGGCGGCACCGGCAACTACCAAAAGGTGCAGGGCGAGGCGGAGTGGTGGGCCCCGGTGGCGGCCATCGGCGGCGGACCGCGCCCCATCCGCATGGCGCTGGGCGTTCGCGCCAACGCCGGCACGATTTTCGGCGAGGTGGGGCCGTTCCCCTTCGAGCGGTTCTACATCGGCGGCGTGCAGACGAGCCAGCCGCTGCAGCTGCGCGGATACCAGGAGTTCAGCATCGGGCCGCGCGGCTACGACGTGAACTGCCGCAGCCGCTTCCTGCAGGGGTGCCTGGGCGACTCGTTCCTCACCATGAGCGGCGAGCTGGCGGTGCGCGTGAGCGACATCCTCTCGGTGCACGCGTTCAGCGACGCCGGGAACGTGTACGACGACGTCTCGCAGTTCGACCCCACGCGCCTCTTCCGGAGCGCGGGTGTGGGCGGCACGCTGGTGACGCCGTTCCTGGGCGCCATCGGCGTGGACGCGGCGTACGGGTTCGACCGGGCGCAGCCCGGGTGGCAGGTCCACTTCCGGCTGGGCAACCAGTTCTAACTTTTCTCGGAGCGGTGTGATGCGACGTATTCTTGAGTTCGGATTCCTGGGCGCCGCGATGGCGCTCGTGCTGGGCACGGTGCCGGCGTCCGCGCAGCAGGGGCAGTTCCGGATCGGGGTGGTGAACACCCAGCGCGTGCTTTCGGAGCTGCCCAGCGTAAGCGCCGCGCAGCGCTCGCTGGAGAGCGAGCTGGGCCGCTACCGCACCGAGGTGGACACGCTGGAGCGCTCGCTCCAGCGCCGCCAGGAGGCGCTCCAGGCCAACACCGCGCTGAGCCCGGCGGCCCGGACGCAGCAGCAGCAGGCGCTGCAGCAGAGCGTGGCCGCCTACCAGCAGCGTGTGGCGCAGCTCAACCAGCTGGCCGAGCAGCGCCAGCAGGCGGTGGTCGCCCCCGTGATGCGCCAGGTGACCGAGGCGATCGAGCGGGTCCGGCGCGAGCAGGGCTTCGCGATGATCTGGGACGCCGCGGCGAACTTCGTGGTGGCGGTGGACCCGGCGTTCGACATCACCGACCGCGTGATCGCGGTGGTGCGTGCGCTCCCGGCTCCGGCGGCTGCCCCGGCGGCGCCCCGTCCGTAAAGGAGCGCGCGGCGTTTGCCTCCGGGCGGCGTCTCCCGATAAACTGGGTGCGCCCGCGGCTTCGGCCGCGGGCGCACTTGTTTTTGGGGGTGGGGGCGAGGGGGTGAGGCCCGGCATCGGGTGAATCCCGGTTCCGTGGCGGTTGAAACCGCGGCAACGACCGCGGGAAGCCCCCCTTCGCAGGCTCCGGGCGGCAGGATGGACGCGGGGGGGGGGCGGCGTGCGCGGCGGCGGCATCGGGCGGGTTGGTACGGGAGACGGGCATCTCGGCCGCAACCACCGGGGGCTGAGGCCCCCGGCTGGAACCACGGGAAGGCGGCTGAAGCCGGCTCGAGAAACGCGGCATTGATCCGCCAGACGGGGACTTTGTGTGGTTCCAGCGGCCTTTATTCGCTTCTGGAACGGGGCTCCTCTTCGCGCCGCCACCCGGCCACACGGGCGAATCCCGAACCCAAGTCCGCGCAGGCGGATTTAGTGCGGTTGTCGCCGCGAGTTCACTCGCCACCCCGGCGGCGGGCGTGATGGCTGCCGGTGCAAGCGGCGCCTGCCCCGCCCGTCACCCGGGGGAGGGGCCGCGAGGTGACGAGCGGGGGTGGGGGCCTGAGTGCCGGCGGACAAAACCCATGAGATGGGAAGGCGGAACGATATGCCGCAAATGACGATCGACGAGGTCGCGCGCATCGCGGAAGGGGTGGTGGAGGGGGACGGGAGCCGGACGGTGAGCGGGGTGGCGCCGCTGGAGGAGGCGGCGGCGGACCAGATCTCGTTCGTTGCCGAGGCCCGCTACTTTCCCTACATTCAGGCGTCGCAGGCCGCCGCGGTGCTCGTCGCGCGCGACGCAGACGTCCCCCTTCCGGCGCACATGGCCGCGGTGCGGGTGGACGACCCGCGCCGCGCACTGGCGCGCGTCCTTCCCGCGCTGTACCCGCAGCGGGTACCGGCGCCCGGCGTGCATCCCACCGCCGTGCTGGGCGACGACGTCGAGATCGCCGCCTCCGCCACCGTCGGCCCCTACGCCGTCATCGGCGAGGGGACGCGGGTGGGCGAGCGGGCACGGGTGGGAGCGCACACCGTGCTGGGGCGCGGGTGCACGGTGGCGGACGACGCGGTGCTGCACGCGCACGTCACCCTGTACGACGGCGCGCAGGTGGGCGCCCGTTCCGTCATCCACAGCGGCGCGCGGCTGGGGGCGGATGGCTTTGGATTCGTGTGGGACGGCACCGGGCATCGCAAGGTGCCGCAGGTGGGCGGCTGCCGCATCGAGGCCGACGTGGAGATCGGCTGCAACACGACCATCGACCGCGGCTCCATCGGCGACACCGTGGTGGGGGAGGGGAGCAAGGTCGACAACCTGGTGATGATCGGCCACAACTGCCAGATCGGCCGCCACGTCATCATCATCTCCCAGGTGGGGATCAGCGGAAGCACGCGCGTGGGCGACGGCGCCGTCCTTGCCGGGCAGGCGGGGGTGGGCGGCCACCTGGAGATCGGCGCCGGGGCGCGGGTGGGCGGGCAGGCGGGGGTCACGGCCAGCGTGGCGGCGGGGGAGACCGTCAGCGGCTACCCGGCCCGGCCGCACCGGGAGGCGATGAGGGCGCAGGCCGCCTTCTTCAAGCTTCCCGAGCTGATGAAGCGGCTGCGCGAGCTGGAGCGCGCCGTGCTGGGGAAGTGACCGCGCCGCCGCCACGCGCGTCGGAGAGCTGAAACGTGAACCGGGCCGGTACGCCGGCCCCCTTGCCGATACATGCCGACCACACCGCGACAGAACACCATCGTGTCCCCCGGCGAGGCGCAGGGCGTGGGGCTCCACACGGGCGAGCCGGTGCGGATGCGCGTGCTCCCCGCCCCCGTGAACACCGGGATCGTCTTTCGCCGCACCGACCTGGAAGGCTCCCCCTCCATCCCCGCCCATGTGAGCCACGTGGTGGGGACGGACCTGGGGACCACCATCGGGCTGGGCGAGGCGCGCGTGCACACGGTGGAGCACTTTCTGGCCACCGCGGTGGCGCACGGGGTGGACAACGCCGTGGTGGAGCTGGACGCCTCCGAGCCCCCCGCCGGGGATGGGAGCGCACGAATCTTCGACGAGATGCTGGCCGCGTGCGGGGTGGAGGAGCAGGACGCGCCCGCCAAGATCCTGACGGTCGACGAGCCCTTCCAGGTGAGCAAGGGGGCGGCGCAGTACGTGGTGGCGCCGGCCGACGCGCTGCGCGTCTCCACCACCATCGAGTTCGACCACCCGCTGATCGGGCGGCAGTTCGGCTCGTTTGGGCTGGGCGAGGCGCTGCGCCGCGACGTGCTCACCGCGCGCACTTTCGGCTTCCTGCGCGACGTGGAGGCGATGCGCGGCCGCGGGCTGGCGCAGGGCGGCTCGCCGGACAACGCGGTGGTGCTCACTGAGAACGGGCTGGTGGACGGGACCCAGCTGCGCTTCGCGGACGAGTTCGTGCGCCACAAGACGCTGGACGTGATCGGGGACCTGTCGCTGGCGGGGGCGCGCATCCAGGCGCACGTGGTGGCGGAGAAGCCGGGGCACGCGGGGAACGTGGCGCTGGCGCAGCAGCTGATCGCCCGCGCGGAGAAGAAGGCGCTCACGCGTCCGGTCCTGAGCATCGAGCAGATCATGCACTACCTTCCGCACCGCTACCCCTTCCTCCTGGTGGACCGGGTCGTGGAGTTCGAGGAGCGAAAGCGGATCGTGGGGCTCAAGAACGTGACGATCAACGAGCCGTTCTTCCAGGGCCACTTCCCCGGCCGCCCGGTGATGCCGGGGG
>JAUJMI010000114.1 GCA_030446945.1 Longimicrobium sp.
GGACGAGGTGCTCGCCACGCCGCAGGGGCAGCAGGTGGGAATGATCCACCGCGCCGCGCGCCGCGCCAACCGCCTCCTGGAAGACCTGATGGACGTCACCCGCATCGAGTCCGGCGGCCTGTCGGTGGACGTGGCGGCGGTGGAGGTGGCCGGCCTCCTGGCCGACGCGGCCGAGGTGATGCGCGGCCCGGCCGAGGAGAACGGCGTGGAGCTCCTCTCCGACTCCGCGGGCTCGCTGCCGCGCGTGCTGGCGGACCGCGACCGCATCCTGCAGGTGTTCGCCAACCTGGCGGGGAACGCCGTCAAGTTCACCCCCGCCGGGGGCACGGTGACGCTGGGCGCGGTGTGCGCGGAGGGGGCGGTGCGCTTCTCCGTGGCGGATACGGGTCCGGGGATGAGCGCGGAGCAGGTGGAGCGCGCCTTCGACCGCTTCTGGCAGGCGGGGCGCGCGGACCGGCGCGGCGTGGGGCTGGGGCTCAGCATCGCCCGCGGCATCGTGGAGGCGCACGGCGGAATGCTCTCGGTCACCAGCGCCCCCAACGAGGGCGCCACCTTCCACTTCACCCTTCCCACCGCCCCGTGAGCGAGCTTCCGCTGCTGACGCTGCCGCTGCTGCGCGACGAGGACGTGGTGATCGCCCGCCGCCGCGCCCGCGAGGCCGCCGAGCGCGCCGGCTTCGAGCGGCAGGACGCCACGCGCATCGCCACCGCCGTCAGCGAGGTCGCCCGCAACGCCCACGAATACGCGGGGGGCGGCACGGTGGAGCTGTTCGTGGCGGACGACTCGCTGGGTGTGCGCGTGGCGGACCAGGGCCCCGGCATCCCCCGCCTGGACGAGGTGCTGGGCGGACGCTACATCTCGTCGACGGGGCTGGGGGCGGGGATCACGGGGGCGCGGCGGCTGATGCACGCCTTCCGCATCGACACCGCGGAGGGGCGGGGGACCACCGTCGTGATGTCGATGAAGCTGCCGGCGGGGACGAGGCTGGCGGAAGCGGATGCGGCGCGCCTCGCCGCGGAGCTCGCGCGCGCCGCCCCGCCGGAGCCCGTGCGCGAGCTGCACGAGCAGAACCGCGAGGTGCTGCGCGCCCTCGCCACGCTGGAGGAGCGGCAGGACGACCTCGTGCGCCTCAACCGCGAGCTGGAGGACACCAACCGCGGCGTGGTGGCGCTGTACGCGGAGCTGGACCAGCGCGCCGAGCAGCTTCGCCAGGCCAACGACCTCAAGGCCCAGTTCCTGTCGTACATGAGCCACGAGTTCCGTACGCCGCTGGACTCCATCCTGGCGCTCAGCGGGCTCCTCCTGGACCGCACCGACGGCCCGCTCACCCCCGAGCAGGAGACGCAGGTGGGGTTCGTGCGCCGCTCCGCCCGCGACCTGCTGGACATGGTGGACGACCTGCTGGCCGCGTCGCGCGTGGACGCGGGGCAGGTGAAGGTGCGTCCGTCCAGGTTCGCGGTGGAGGACGTGTACAACGCGGTGCGCGCCATGCTCCGCCCCCTGACGGACGGGGGCGCGCCGCCGCTGGTGTGGGAGGTGGAGCCGGGGCTCCCCAGCCTGCACACCGACGAGGCCAAGGTGGCGCAGATCCTCCGCAACCTCATCTCCAACGCCCTCAAGTTCACCGAGAGGGGCGAGGTGCGGATCTCCGCCGCGCGCGGGCCCGGCGAGGGCACCGTCCTCTTCCGCGTGGCGGACACGGGGATCGGGATCGCGCCGGAGGACCGGGAGCGGATTTTCCGCGACTTCGCGCAGGTGGAGAGCCATTTGCAGCGGCGGGTGCGCGGGAGCGGGCTGGGGCTGCCCCTCTCGCGCAAGCTGGCCGTGCTGCTGGGGGGCGACCTGCACGTGGAGAGCACCTCGGGGGCGGGATCGGTCTTCTCGCTCGTCGTCCCCTACACCTATACCGAGCCCGCGGCGCAGGGATGAGCGAAGATCGCATCCTCACCGTCCTCAACGTGGACGACTACCCGGCGGCGCTGTACGCCACCTCGCGCGTGCTGCGCCAGGCCGGCTATCGCGTGCTGGAGGCGACCACCGGTGCGGAGGCGCTGGCGCGCGCCGGGGAGTGCCCGGACCTCATCATCCTGGACGTGAACCTGCCGGACGTGGACGGCTTCGAGGTCGCGCGGCGCATCAAGGCCGACCCCGAAACGGCCACCATCCCCGTCCTGCAGATGTCCGCCGCGTACCCCGACCCGGAGCACCGCGCGCTGGGTCTGGAGGGCGGTGCCGACGCGTACCTGGCCCAGCCGGTGGAGCCGCGCGAGCTCCTCGCCACCATCCGCGCCCTGCTGCGGGTGCGCGAGGCGGAGAGCGTCGTGCGCCAGAGCGAGGAGCGCCTCCGCGTGCTCGCCTCCGCCACCGCCGACGTGGTCTGGACCACGGATGCCGAGGGACGTGTCTCCGGCGACCTCCCCGGCTGGCGCGACCTCACGGGGCAGACGGCGGAGGAGCTGCAGGGGTGGGGATGGCTGGACGCGGTGCACCCGGATGACCGCGCCCGCACCGCGAAAACGTGGCAGGAGGCCGTGCGGGAGCAGGGGACCTACCACACCGATTACCGCCTGCGCATGCGCGACGGCGGCTACCGCACCTTCACCGCGCGCGGGGTGCCGGTGCTGGAAGGGGGTGGCGAGATCCGCGAGTGGGTCGGCCTGTGCATGGACGTGGAGGACCGCCGCCGCGCCGAGGACCGCCAGCGCTTCCTGAGCGACGCGGGCGCCGTGCTCGCCGAGTCGCTGGAGGCGGAGCGGATGCCGGCGCGCCTCGCCGAGATCGCGGTCCCCCTGCTGGCCGACGCCTTCTCGCTGGAGCTCGACCCCTTCGCAGACGGCGAGCGGATGGTGGCCTCCGCGCCGGAGGGCGGCGCGCCCCCCGTGCTCTCGGCCGAGCTCGAGGAGCGCCTCGCCGCCGGCGAGACGGTGGCGCTGGGGCCACGCGAGCTGCCGGGGGTGCGCTCGTACGTGGCCGCGCCGCTGGTGGCCCGTGGCGAGATGCTGGGGACGGTGCGCATCGCGACCGGACCTTCGGGGCGCACCCTGGGCGCGGCGGACGCGGAGGCGGTGGACGAGCTGGCGCGGCGGGTGGCGCTCGCGGTGGACAACGCGCGGCTCTACACGGCCGCCCTGGACGCGAGCGAGACGAAGAGCGAGTTCCTGGCCACCATGAGCCATGAGCTGCGCACCCCCATGAACGCCATCCTGGGCTACGCCGACCTGCTGGATGCCGAGGTGGCGGGCCCCCTCACGGACGCGCAGCGCGAGCAGCTCGGCCGCATCGGGGCCAGCGCGCGCCACCTCCTTCAGCTGATCGACGAGATCCTCACCTTCTCGCGCATCGAGGCCGGCCGCGAGCAGGTGAGCCTGGAGCGCTTCGACCTGGCGGAGCTGGCCCGCGACACGGCGGCGATGTTGGAGCCGATGGCGAGCGGCAAGGACCTCCGCTTTCCCGTGGACACCTCGGCCGACCCGCTGTGGGTGCTCTCCGATCCGGGCAAGGTGAGGCAGATCCTCCTGAACCTCCTCTCCAACGCCGTCAAGTTCACCGACGCGGGGGAGGTGCGCCTGGCCGTGCGCGCGGAGGGCGACGAAGCCGTGCTGCGCGTGGCGGACACGGGGATCGGGATCGCGCCGGAGCAGCAGGGGCGCATCTTCGACGCGTTCTGGCAGGTGGAGCAGTCGTCCATCCGGCGCGCGGGCGGCACCGGCCTGGGCCTGAGCGTGACTCTCCACCTGGTGGACATGCTGAGTGGTACCGTCGAGGTCTCCAGCACACCCGGCGAGGGGAGCACGTTCACCGTGCGGATTCCGCTGGAGGCCGCCTCGTCCGGGGTCGCACAGATCTCGTAGGGGCGCGCAGGCATCGCGGGCCCTCCCCGCTCGCTCCGCGCTGCCCTTCCCCCAAACTGTGGCCGAGGGGCGGTGGCACGGATCTCCGCGTTCCGCGCAGATCTCGTACGGGCACACCTGCGTGTCTGCCCGCCCTCTCCCCCACCCCGACCGCTGCTCGGCGCACCGATGTTGTAGGGCGAAGCCGCGTGGCCGCCCGTTCCTTTCGCATGCGCCGCAGCACGCTTCGAGGGGCGAATGACGGCCGCTGGGCAGCACGCAAACTCCGCCTGCGCGGACTCGCTCCCGACGTCACGGGCGCGCAGCTTCGACGGCCACGCGGCGGGCGGCGAACATGCGGCGGGGCGGCGCACGCGGGAGAGGCCGATTCATTCCAGCGCCAGGAGGTGTAGCGAGGCGCGGGTGCGCCCCTCCCGGAGACGGCATGGCAAGGAGACCCGGAGGGATGCCTCCTCCGGGTCTCAGTGCCTTTGTGTGGGCCCGCGCGGTACCGTGCTCCCGCGCCGCTGGCCCGTGGGAGCGGAGGTCAGTCCTGCCGCAGCGCCAGCATGGGGTCGGTGCGGGTGGCGCGGCGAACGGGGAGGTAGCCGGCTACCAGCGCCACCCCCACCAGCACGAGCGCGGCCGCGGCGATCACCCCTACGTCGGTGGGGCTCACGGCGAAGAGGAGAGAGCGGAGCACACGCGTGGCGGCGAGCGCGGCCAGCACGCCGGCCACCACCCCCGTGACGGCCAGGAGGAGGGTCCGCCGGATCACCAGCGCCGCCACCTGGCTGGGTTTCGCACCCAGCGCCATGCGGATGCCGAACTCCGTGCGGCGCTGGCTGACCCCCTGCGCAAGCACGCCGTACACCCCCACCGCTCCCAGCACCACCGCCACCCCCGCGGCAACCAGCAGCAGGAGGGTGGTGAAGCGGGTGCGTGCCATCGAGCGGGCCACCACGGCCTCCATCGTCTCCACCGCGGTCACCGGGACGTCGGGGTTCATCTCCTCCACGATGCCGCGGATGGGGCCCGCCAGCGTTTCGGGGCGTCCGTTGGAGCTCCTCACCACGAGCGACATCGAGTGGCGCGGGCTCCACAGGGGCGCATCCATGAGGGGGAGGAGCGGGTAGTAGACGGCCTCGGTGGGGGGGCGGTCCACGCCGTCCGCGCGTACGTCGCCCGCCACGCCCACCACGCGGTAGAAGGGGCGCTCCCACGAGCGGGCACGCACCCCCTTGCCCAGCGCGTCCTGCCCCGGCCAGAGCCGTTCCGCCAGGGCGCGGCTCACCACCACCTCGCCGCTCCGCCGCTCCACGTCGCTCCAGCTCGGCGACTTTCCGCGCACGGGGATCTTCATCGTCTGGAAGTACCCCGGCGACGCGGCCAGCGAGGGGACGCAGTCCGCCTCTTCGCCGGGGCGCAGGGGGCGGTCCTCCAGGAAGATCGCTCCGCACCCGTCACCGCCGCCCAGCGGGATCACCCCGGTCAGCCCGGCGCTCCGCACGCCTGGGAGGCGCTCCACCCGGGTGGCGAGCTCGTGGTAGAACGACGTCACGTCGGCGTTCAGCGGGTACCGGGCGGGGGGAAGCGTAAGCTCCATCTTGAGCACGCCCGCGGGGTCGAAGCCCGGGTCCACGTCGCGGAGCCGCTGGAAGCTGCGCGACATAAGCCCGGCGGCGACCACCAGCACCAGGGCCACCGCCACCTGCGCCACCACCAGAACGTCCCGTGCCCGGCTCCGCCGCGAGGCCGCGTCGCGCCCCGCGCCCCGCAGCGCCTCCGCGGAAGTGTCCGTTCCGAAGCGCAGGAGCGGGAACGTGCCCACCAGCAGCCCCACCGCCACGGAGAGGGCGAGGGCGAAGCCCGCCTCGCGCCAGCCGAGCGCCACCTGGTCGAGGCGGGGGATGTGCTCCGGCGCGGCGGCCAGCAGCGCGCGCACTCCGAACGCGGCCAGGAGCAATCCCACCGCGCCCCCCACAAGCGCCAGCACCGGCCCCTCGGCCAAGAACTGGCGAGCCAGGCGCCCGCGCGTGGCGCCGATGGCGGCGCGGATCGCCAACTCCCGCCGCCGGGCCTCCGTGCGCACCAGAAAGAGCCCGGCCACGTCCACGCACGCCGTCAGCAGCACCAGCCCCACCGCGCCGAAGAGCACCCACAGCATCCGGCCCGTTTCGCCCACCACATGCTGGCGCAGCGGCACCACGTCCGCGCGGAAACCCGTTTCCTCCATGAACGAAGGGGAGTAGGCGCCGGGGAACAGCTCCGGGAAGCGCGAGGTGAAGCGCTGCAGCTCGGCCCCGGCGGCGGCGGCGGTCTGTCCCGCCCGTAGCCGGCCCACCGCGCTGAACGCGTGCCAGTTCTCCGGCGGGGCGCCGGGGTCCAGTCGCTCCGCCGTCCACACTTCGGCCGCCGGCCCGGGCTCGGGGAGCACCACCCACGGCTCCAGCACCCCCACCACCCGTACCGGGTCGCCGTTGATGGTCACCGTGCGCCCCAGCACCCGGGGGTCGCTCCCGAACTGGTCGGCCCAGAACCCCGCGCTCAGCAGCGCCGCGGCCGGCGCGCCGGGACGGTCGTCCTCGTCGGTGAGAAGGCGGCCGAGCACAGGGCGGGCGCCGAGCACACGCAGCAGGGGAGCGCTCACCCAGGCGCGCTGCACCCGCCGCGCGCTCCCCTCGCCGGTCAGCGTGGCGGGAAGGCTCCGGTAGACCCCCACCTCCTCGAGGGTGCGGCTGTTCTGGCGGAAGTGGAAGTAGCCCGCCGGCGACACGCCCCAGCGCTCGTCCGCCCCGCTGCGCGGAACCCTGTTGCCGATGCTCACCAGCCGCTCGTCCGCGGGGTAGGGGAGGGGCGACAGCACCACCGCGTCCAGCACGGCATAGAGCGCCGTGGTGGAGCCGATCCCCAGCGCCAGCGTGAGCACCGCCGTCAGCGCGAACCCCGGGTTCCGGCGGAGCGAGCGGAGGGCGTGCCTCACGTCCCTTACGAATGTCTCCATCGGGTCTACTCTCCTGCGCGTCGTGTGGGTAGGGGGCGCGGCTTACACCGTCGTAGACTGGTGTGCGGCGAGCCTGCTGTAAAGACCGCGGCGGCGCGCCAGCTCCGCATGCGTCCCCTCTTCCACGATCCGGCCCCCCTCCATCACCAGGATGCGGTGGGCGTCGCGAACCGTCGCGAGACGGTGGGCCACGATCAGCTTGGTGCGCCCCTGCATAAGCCGCTCCAGCGCCTCCTTCACCAGCGTCTCGGACTCGGAGTCCAGGGCGGAGGTGGCCTCGTCCAGCAGCAGGATCGGCGCGCCCCGGAGCAGCGCCCGCGCGATGGAGATGCGCTGCCGCTGCCCCCCGCTCAGCTTCACCCCCCGCTCCCCCACGGGCGCGTCGTACCCGCCGGGGAGCGCCATGACGAAGTCGTGCGCGTTGGCGGCGCGCGCTGCCTCCACGACCTCGGCGTCCGTGGCGTCCAGGCGGCCGTAGCGGATGTTCTCGCGCACAGAGTCGTGGAAGAGCTGCACGTCCTGCGAGACCAGCGCCACCTGCTCCCGGAGCGAGGCCACCCGCACGCCGCGAAGGTCGTGGCCATCCACCAGCACCCGCCCCGCCGTGGGGTCGAAGAAGCGGGGGATCAGCCCCATGAGCGTGCTCTTGCCGGCGCCGCTGGAGCCCACCAGCGCTACCACCTCGCCGGGCGCCACCTCCAGCTCCACCTCGCGCAGCACCGGCACCCCTTCGTCGTAGCCGAACGACACCCGCTCGAAGCGGAGGTGCCCGCGCACGCGGGGGAGCGCCACCGCACCGGGGGCGTCGGCCACCTCCGCGCGTGTGTCCAGCAGCTCCCACACGCGCTCGGCCGTGCGGGCACCCTGTAGGCGGTGACGCCGCCTCCAGGGTCCGGAAGAACCCAGTACGGAAACGCGTTTTCCAGAGAACGGGCGCCCCCTCGGGCGCCGCCGTGGCGTAGCGGGGCCTGGAGTAAAGGAGACGACCGACGCCACCCATACCGAGCCTGCCCCCGCGCTGCGGTCCGTACGGGCCCGGCCGAAGAACGGGCCAGTGGCGGGCCGGCGGCATGGATGGCTCCTTCGCTCCGCGCCCGGATCCGGCGCGGAGGCACCGGATTGGGCGACGCTCCGTTCCGGAGGCCGCATCTATGTCTCTCCCGCGCGTCCGTGTGTAACGATCCGGTGACTGTCGTCGCGTGGGCTCGCTGTTTGCCGGAGGGGGGGTTCCCCGGCGGCTCCGGGGCGGCGGGTCCGTTTCCCGGGAGGGCGCAGTGAGTGGTCGATGGATCGTCCTGTGCGTGCCGCTGCTGGCCGCGTGCACCAACGTCAAAGACTCGCGGCAGAACGAGGTCACCTTCACCTGCGAAGGCGGCGCCCGCATCACCGCATGGTTCCACGACCGCGGCGTGCGCCTACTGCTGCCCGGCACGGAGGACAAGGTGACGCTCACGCAGGTTCGCGGCGGGCCCGGCGACCGCTACGAGGCGGACGGGATGCGCTTCGTCGTCAACGCCCAGTCCGCCTCGCTGGAGCGGGACGGGAAGCGCGTGTACCATGGATGCTCCACCTGACCCTGGATCCACGAGCCGTCCCGATCCCCTGAACGTGCCCCGCCCGAACACGCCCCCGCCCGAACCGGCGGACCATTCGCTCCGCCGCTACCTGGTGGAGCTCTTTGAGGTGGTCACGAATGCCGACTCGCGCTTCGTGCGCTCGTTCCGCGCACTCCTCGTGCGCCCGGGAGAGCTGACGGCGGCGTACTTTTCGCCGCACCGCGACGAGTACCTGCGGCCGCAGCAGATCCTACTCCTCTGCAGCGTGTTCTTCTTCCTCACCCAGCCGCTGATCGGCTTCAACGGCCTCACCTCGCCGTTGGAGATCCACCTGAGCCAGACACCCTACAGCCCTCTGGTGGAGCCGTGGGTAACGGCCGAGGTGGCGCGGCGTGGCGGAGACCTGGAGGCGTACCGCGCGATCTTCGACGCCGCGGTGGATGCGCACGCGCGCTCGCTGGCCTTTCTCCTGGTGCCCGTCTTCGCGCTGCTGGTGACGCTGGTCTTCTGGCGTCCGCGACGCTACTTCTTGGAGCACCTCGTGTTCGCGACGCACTTCATCGCCTTCCTGCTCCTCCTGGTGGCGCCGCTGGTGCTCGTGTTGAGCACCGTGGCCCGGTTCGCCTACAGGGCCGGGGCGAGGGCGGAGGTCGCGAACCTGATCGGCGACGCGGCCGGGCCGGGGGTGTTCTGCGCAGTGTACCTGGCGCTTGCGCTGCGCACGGCCTACGGCGAGTGCGGCGCGCTGGCGATGGGCAAGGCGGTCGTGCTTTCCTTCGGGATGCTGGGCGTGCTCACGGTGTATCGTTTCATCCTCTTCCTGGCGACGTTCCACGGGCTGTAGCACTGGTCTGAGCGCGCGTCGCGCCGTAAGCTCAGAGCGCCCGTCCCGCCCCGCGGCGGGGCCGGCGCGTTCCCATTTCTCACCGGACCGGATGGCACGACCCCAGATCAGCTCCGAGCTTTCGCCTTACGCCGAGTTCCGGCGCGGCGAGTGGGCGCGGCTGCGCGGCGCCACTCCGCTCACCCTTTCCGAGGCCGAGCTGGACACGCTGCGCGGCGTGGACGGCCATGTGTCGCTGGAGGAGGTGTCGGACATCTACCTCCCCCTCTCCCGCCTGCTGAACCTGTACGTGGCGGCGGCGCAGCAGCTCTACCGCGTCACCGACACCTT
>JAUJMI010000497.1 GCA_030446945.1 Longimicrobium sp.
ACGCGGAGATCGAGCCCGCGCGCGCCGCGGCGCTCGTCCGCGAGGCTCGGCTCACGCGGGAGATGGTGCCCACCCCGCTGCTTCGGCACGCGGAGGTGTGGGAGGCGCTCCTGGAGGAGATGCCGCTCACGGTGCTGGTCCGCAACCTGGCGACGCTCACCCGGGTGGGCGTGCTGGCGCCTGGGAGCGATGCCGCCAGTGCCGTCGCCTCGCGCCTGTCGGACGGCGAGGCGCTGCGCCGGGCGCGGGTGCACCCGGTGCAGGTCCTCTCCGCGCTGCGGACGTACTCGTCCGGACGGGGGGTGCGGGGGAAGGGGACGTGGACGCCGGTGGCGCAGGCGGTGGACGCGTTGGACGCGGCCTTCTACCTGGCGTTCGCGGGGGTGGAGCCTTCGCGCCGGCGCGTGATGCTGGCGCTGGACGTGTCCGGGTCGATGATGGCCAACGTGCACGGGCTGGAGGGGCTGAGCTGCCGCGAGGCCTCGGCCGCGATGGCGCTGGTGACGGCCGCCACCGAGCCGCGGCACTTCTTCACCGCCTTCACCACGGGGGAGTACCGCTCGATGCACCCGGGCTTCCCCAGCGGGATCACCCCGCTCGCCATCTCCCCGCGGCAGCGGCTGGACGACGTGGTCCGCCAGGTGGACTCGCTCCCCTTCGGGGGAACGGACTGCGCGCTGCCGATGCTGGAGGCGGCGAAGCAGAGGTGGGACGTCGACCTGTTCGTCATCTACACGGACAGCGAGACCTGGGCGGGGGATATCCACCCGTCGCAGGCGCTCCGCCGGTACCGGGAGCGCACGGGGATCCCCGCCAAACTGGTGGTGGTCGGAATGGCATCCAACGGATTTTCGATTGCCGATCCCGAGGATGCCGGGATGCTGGACGTGGTGGGGTTCGACGCCGCCACGCCCCAGCTGATCGCGGACTTCGCCCGATAGAGGGCGGCCCCGGCCGCCCCCGCGCCGGAGCCGCCCAACCGGGCGGGGACGAGGCTTGCATCGCTCGCCCCCGCCGAACGCAAACGCACGATGAACCACACCCGAGAGAAGCAGGAGAGTCCGGAGGAGGAGCTCCCCGCGGGCGACTACTTCGTGGTCGCGACCGAGTACGACAGCTACTACGTGACCGCGGAGACGGCACGGGAGCTGGGTCGCGCGCTGGACCGGTTTTGGCGGCCGCGCTGGCTCAAGTTCGTGGACCGGCACGGCGCTCGCGCCTGGGTGCTTACGCGCTCCGTGGACGCCATCCGGGAGTCCACCGAGCTGCAGCGCGCGGGCGACCGAACCTTCAACCGCGCCCTGCGCCGCGAGCAGAAGGCCGACCGGCGCTGGGACGACGACGAGTACTGAACTCTAACTGCGCGTCACACGGAGACACAGACGAAACGGCAAGAAGAACGGGAAAGGGAACGCGTCCTCTGTGTCTTTTCCGTCCCGCCCCCCTTGCTGTGTGTGGTCGCCGTTCATAGCTCTTGTGAGAGAACAATCATGCTGACGAAGCGAGTAGGGACCAACGCGGTCATGTTCGGCGAGCACGACGAAGGGACCATTCGGCAGCTCGTGGACGTGGCGCGACGCGCCGAGCGGACCGCACTACTCGCCGACGGCCACGTCGGCTACGTCATGCCGATTGGTGGCGTGGCAGCGTATCACAACCAGGTTTCGGTAGTGGCGGTGGGCTTCGACATCGGATGCGGCAACGCGGCCATCCGCACGGACTTACGCGTGGAGGACATCACGCGCAACGTGTCGTTGGACGAGATCGAGCGTAATCCGCACCGGCTGGCGCAGAACAACCTGGCCAACAACCTCGCGGACGAGATCGCCTCCACCATCTCGTTCGGGATCGGGCGAAAGAACAACGCGGACGATGCGCCCGTGGACCATCCGCTCTTCCGCGACCCGGCCTGGTACGCGGTGCCCAACGCCGGCGGCTATCGGGAGACGCTGCAGGACAAGGCGCGCCGCCAGCTGGGCACGGTTGGCTCCGGCAACCACTACGTCGACGTCTTCGCGGACGAGAGCGGGGCGGTATGGGTCGGGGTGCACTTCGGGAGCCGCGGTCTGGGGGACACAATCGCCAGCGCCTACCTGTCGCTCTCGCAGGGCGGCATGTGGGGTGAGCGGGCGGCCGAGAAGGAGGTGCTCCTGGACCTGAACCAGCCGCTGGGGCACGACTACTGGCAACTGATGCAGCTCGCCGGCGAGTACGCCTATGCCGGGCGCGAGTGGGTGGCGCGCAAGGTGGTGGCGCTCCTGGGTGGGAAGGAGCTGGAACTGGTGCACAACCACCACAACTACGCCTGGCGCGAGACCCACAGCTCACCGACCGGTGAGCCGGCGGAGTACGTGGTCGTCCGCAAGGGCGCCACGCCCGCCTTCCCGGGGCAGAAGGGCTTCGTGGGCGGCTCCATGGGGGACGACGCGGTGATCCTGGAGGGGAACGCCGCGCCGCCGGACGAGGAAACGGCGCTGGCGCAGCGGGAAGCGCTCTTCTCCACCGTGCATGGCGCGGGACGGGTGATGAGCCGCACCGCCGCGGCCGGGAAGCGCAACAAGCGGGGCAAGGTGCTGAGCCCCGGCCGCATCTCGC
>JAUJMI010000115.1:0-5837 GCA_030446945.1 Longimicrobium sp.
CGAGCTCCGCCGCGCCGGCGCCGACCCCGCCGCGGTGCTGGCGCGCCTCGGCAGCTCCCGCCCCGCGACCGCGCTCCGCATGGCGCGCACGCCGGAAGCCCTCCTGCCGGATCGCACCGGCGCCCTCGCGCTGGCTTCGCACGACGGCGAAGTGCCGCCGCGCTGACTCCGAGGGCGGCACGCACGCGGATGGGGCCGCCCTGCCGGCTCAGAAGCGCTGGCCGATGTCCAGCGTCAGGCGGAGGTTGCCCTTCCGGTGCGCGCCGGCCGTGAGGCTGAAGAGGCCGAAGGGCGTGGAGGTCACCAGCCCCACGTCCGCGCCGCTCACCCACCCGTCGGCATCGCCGAGCTCCGCGACCTCGTCGGTGACGCGGCCCCCGCGGACGCGGGCGCGCAGGTAGGGACCCACGCGTAGCCGGTATGCGGCATCGGCCCCGGCCACCATGCGCGTGCGTCCGCGCCCTTCGCCCCAGCGGTATCCCGGCACCGCGTGCTCGTCGCCCAGCGCGGGGAGCAGGTCGGGGGGCGCGTGGCGGGAAGCGGTGGCGAAGTCCCCCACCGCCGCCACGCGGATGGGGCCGCGCCCCCACCCCACCGACCCGCGGATCTGCGCGCGGCGGTAGGCGAAGTCGCCCCACCGGGCCTCCACCTGCGCGTCGAGCGGGACGCCGGCCACCGGGTAGTCCGCGCGCGGCGCGCTCAGGCGGAGCAAGGGGCCCACGGAGAAGCCGCTCGCTCCATCCTCCACCACCACCCGCTCCGCGCGCATGGTGGCCGAGGCCACCCGCTGCGCCAGGAGCTGCTGGAACTCGACCCCCGCCCACGCCCCGAAGCGCGTCACCCCCAGGTCGTTCCCGCGCGCGCCCGCGGCGTCGAAGTCGCGCACCACTGCGCCGCTCACGTACCCGCCCGCGCTCCCCACCACGGGAGACAGGCGCACCGGGTACACGCGCGCGGAGGCGGAGGCCCACTGGCGGAGCGGGTCCAGCGAGCCGTCGGCGGTGAGCACCGCCGGGGCCCGCATCAGCGAGCCGAAGCGCTGGAACGCCGCCCAGATCCGCGCCCCACGGTCGGTGTCGAACCCCGCCGCGCCCGCGAGGGAGGTGCGCGGCGGCGCCTCCAGGCGGAGCACCAGCGTGGGCTCGGCGCCCCCCTCCTCCACGCGCGCCCAGACCGCTTCGAAGAGCCCGGTGGTGTACAGCCGGTCCACCGCGGCGAGCACCCGCGCCGGGTCGTACGCGCCCGGGGCCGCGTCGCGGAAGACGTGGCGGGCCAGGCGGACGGTGGCCGAGTCCGGCGCCTCCACGCGCAGCGCGGAGAAGGCGCGCGGCGCGGGCGGAAGCGCGCGGCGCTCCCGCCGGCCGGGGCCACGCGGCGCGTCGCGCAGCGCGGCCTCCCGCCCGAGCCGGAAGAGCGGCTCCAGCTCCGCCGGGAAGGTGATCCCCCAGAAGCCGGGGTCGATGTCGGGAACGATCAGCACGTCGGGCCTGGGCTCGCCCTGCTGCGCGTTTTCCTCCAGCAGGTCCAGCGCGCGACCCGCGACTTGTGTAGGGCTGCGCCCCTCGATCTGCTCCGGCGGGAGCCCCACGTCCACCGCCAGCATCCGCCCGCGGCTGAGCACCCGCGCGGCGCCGGTGGGGAGGTTGGCCGAGATGCCGCCGTCCACCAGGCTCTGCCCGTCCCACTCCACCGGCGAGAAGACGCCCGGGACCGCCATGCTCGCGCGCGCGGCGCGGGCCAGCTCGCCGCGCGCCAGCACCACGGGGCGCCCGGTGCGCAGGTCGGTGGCAACGGCGCGGTAGCGGCGCGCCAGCCGGTCGAAGTCGCCGCGGCTCCGCGCCTCGGCGTCGAAGAGGAGCTGCACCAGCGCGCGGTTGATCCGCCACTGCGGCACGAACCCGCGGTTGAAGCGCAGCGGGTCCACCTGCAGGTCGTACACCAGCAGGGGGTAGCGCGCCTCGCGACCGGGGCCCACCAGGAGGGGGGCGGGGGTGAAGATGTCGCTCCAGTCGATCCCGCGGACGCGCCGCTGGATCTCCTCGGGCGCGTATCCGGCCGCGTACAGCGCCCCCACCAGCGCGCCGATGCTGGTCCCCACCACCAGGTCGGGATCGTGGCCGAGCTCCTCCAGCCCCTGGATGGCGCCGGCGTGGACGAGCCCGCGCGAGCCGCCCCCGCTAAGCACCAGCGACTCGCCAGCGGACCGGGGAGCGGGGTCGGCGGCCGCGGCGGTGTTCTGCGCCGCGGCGGGTGCGGCAGCCAAAAGCGCCGCGGCGGCAATGCGCAGCGGCGCGAAACGTGGACGAACGGTCAGATCGGCACCCCTCCCTCGGTCGTACATGCGATGGTCCGTGGCCGTAGCGCCACGCTCCGGTGGGTTACGGACGAACCATGCCGCCGCAGCGTCACGCCGAACCGAACAGCGATCTCACACAGAGACACGGAGGAGAACGCGAGAAGTTCTCTCTCAATCCTCCGTGTCTCTGAGCGGACCCTGCGGTTTCTTCACTTCTCCAGGTCTTCTTCCTGCGCGGCGAGCTCGGGACGCCGATAGCGGAAGTAGCGCACGGCGCTCAGGCCCAGGCCGCAGAACGATGCCCAGGCCAGGCCGGTGGCGTAGCCGCCCAGCACGTCGGAGGGCCAGTGCACCCCCAGGTACATCCGCGACCAGCCGACAAGCGCCACGATCGTCGTAGCCGCGCCGATGGTGAGCCAGCGGAGGCCGCGCTGCGGGATCAGGCGCGCGACCAGGTACGCAAGAGTCGCGTAGCCCACCATCGCCGTGATGGAGTGGCCGGAGGGGAAGGATGCCTGGAACGCGTGCGGCGTGCGCCAGGGGAAGAGGTCGGGGCGCGGGCGGTTGAAGAACGCCTTGAGGATGCTGCTCAGAATCCAGGAGCCGCCCAGCGCGATCCACAGCAGCACCGCGGAGTAGCGGTGGCGGCTCCCCCACAGGTACATGCTGGCGAGCGCCACCACGATCCCCACCACCAGACCCGAGCCCAGCGCGGTCACGTTCATGGCGAAGTCGTCCAGCTGCGGGTTCGCCTGCTTGTTCAGCCCGAGGAGGATGGCGCGGTCGACCGCCTCCGTCTCCCCGTGGGTGACGGCGTCGGCGAGGGCGGCGAAGCCGGCCACGCCGGCCAGCATCACCGCCATCGCCAGCAGGAGGAAGGTGCCGACGGCGGCGTGGAATCACTCCACCCGCCGGCCGAGGCCGCGCAGCAGGGGGCGCAGGAAGCCCCGCTCGGGATGCTCGGGTGCGTGCCTGGGCGTGTTCATGGGTGCAGCGGCGCGCAGAAACCGTTCCGCGCCCTTGCGCCGGGCGGGGGCCCACGGTACGCTCCCGCCCATGATCCGCTTCACCGACGTGGTAAAGGAATTCGCCGGGCCGCTGGCGCGCGCGCGCGGCGGACCCGTGCGCGCCCTGGACGGCGTGACGCTGGAAGTGCCCCCCGGCACCGCGTTGGGGATCGTGGGACCCAATGGCGCCGGCAAGAGCACGCTGATCCGCCTGCTCCTGGGCTACATCCGCCCCACCCGAGGACGGGTGGAGGTGCACGGGATGGGGCCGCGCGGCTACGTGGAGAAGCACGGCGTGGCCTACGTGTCCGAACTGGTGGCGATCCCACCCTCCTGGACCACGCGCGGCGCGCTGGACGCCTACGCGGCCCTGGCCGAGGTGGAGCACGCCCGCGCCCGCGTGGGCGAGGTGATGGAGCGCATGGAGATCGCGGAGGTGGCCCAGCGCAGGGTGCGCTACCTGTCCAAGGGGAACCTGCAGCGCCTGGCGATGGCGCAGGCGCTGCTCGCGCCGCGCGGCGTGATGGTGCTGGACGAGCCCACCAGCGGCCTGGACCCCGAGTGGATCGCGCGGCTGCGCAGCGTGGTGGCCGAGTGGCGCGCCGAAGATCCCAATCGCATCGTGCTGATCGCGTCGCACAACCTGGACGAGCTGGAGCGCACCGCGGACCGGGTGGCCGTGCTGGAGAGCGGGCGCGTGCGCGAGCTGCTGGACCTGCGCTCCGCCGAGGGCGTCAACCCGCCCTACCGCCTGGAGGTGGAGGACACCCCCGGCGCCGTGGAGGCGGTGCACGAGATCTTCCCCGGCGCGCTGGAGGAGGAGGGCGCGCCCTGGGCCTTCCGCGTGGAGCCCGCCTCGCCGCGCGAGGTGAGCGAGCGCCTGGCCGCGCTGCTGGCGCGCGGGGTGGTGGTGCGCGCGCTGGCGCCGCAGCGGCTGCGCCTGGAAGAGCGCGTGCGCGGAGGCGCGCGATGATCCCCATCCTCCTTCGGCAGCTCCGCTGGCGGATCGCCGCGCTGGTGCTGGCCGGCTTCGTCTTCTACCTGGGCGACCCCGCGCTCCACGAGCACCCCGCCGAGACGCCCGGCGACGTGGCCGAGCTGCTGGAGCCGTTCGGCATCTCCTTCACCATCGCCAACCTTGCGACGGTGGGGATGGTGGCGCTGCTGGCCGGCTTCATCGCCGCGGACCGGCGGCGCGGCTACTACCGCCTGGCCTTCTCGCACCCCACCCGCCCGCTGGCCTTCTACGGCCTGCGCTGGGTGCTCTCGCTGGCGCTGGCGATGCTGGCGGGAGCCTTCTTCTGGCTCTTCGCCCAGCTCGCGGCGTGGGGAGGGATCCGCGTGGGCCCGTCCTTCCTCCTCCAGGCGCTCCTCCTGGCGGTGGTGTACGGCGGGATCACCGCCTTCTTCTCCGCGCTGCTGCCGCGCGGCGACGCCATCCTGGCGGTGATCCTCTTCTTCCTCACCGACTTCTGGCTGACGCTGGTGGCCGAGTCGCCGGTGCTCCCCTTCACCCCCGGCGTGCGCGCGGCGATCTCGTTCGTCCTGCCGCCGCACTCGGCCGTGAGCGACGTCTACAACGCGCTCCTTTCCGGCGGGGTGGCGTGGGGCGCGGCGGCCTACGCGCTGGGCTACGGCCTCTTCTGGCTGGTCCTGGCCGGCCTGCTGGTGAAGTACCGCGAGTGGCCCTGAGCGGGGTGCGAACCGGCACGGAGCTCATCCCGCGCTCGGCCTGGCCGGCGGGGAAGGGACGAGAAGCCCGTGAACGAACGCGCCCCGCCGGGCCAGCGTCCACCGCCGGACCGCCAGGCCCATGCACAGCGACCCGAACGCAAGGCGATACAGCTGCATCGACACGGCCGAGGGACGCCAACCCGCGTCCACGTGGGCCGCCATCCACGCGAACCAGAGCGCGTTCAGCGGGAGCGGGATGGCATAGGCGAGCAGAAAGGCGATCAGCAGCCGGTCCACCACGTCCGTGACCATTGCCGAAGCGAGGGCGCAGACCAGTAGAAGCAGGGCGAGCGAATCCAGCACCGCCACCCGCTGGAAGTGAAGAGCGAAATCCAGGCTCCCCTCCAGCCAGCCGATCCCCGCACCCATCGCGGAGGCGGCCACGAGCACGAGGGGAGGGATCCAGCGCCGGTCCAGTCGGGAGTCGCGCGCGGCGAGAGCGTAGCCGAAGAGGAGAAACGCGAGCGCGAACGGCACCGTTTCGCGGCTGTGGTTCCATGCCGGAGCCCACCGCATGTAGCCGGCCCACGCGCGCGAGCCTTCGCCGTGGAGGACCGCCCGCGCGCCGTGAACGTTCTGAAGCGTCGCGCTCACGCCGATCAGCAGTAGGGCCAGGCCGGCCATGCGCCAGCTCACCCGGTACCGACCCGGGAAGCCCCCCGAATGGCGGCTCGCGGCGACCCCGGCCGCCCCCGCGCAGGCGAGCACGACGCCGTTGACCGCCTGCAGGATTAGGGTGAGCGGCAATGGCAGGGAGGCGGGTTTCGTGGTGGGTCGCCGGCCGCAGGCAGTTCGCGGGA
>JAUJMI010000115.1:5937-9509 GCA_030446945.1 Longimicrobium sp.
TTCGTGGTACGGCTGAGAGCGGCCATCCAGATGATGCTCAGCGCCACTGAGAACCCGTTCGTCGCGAGTGCACCCCACAGGTAGCGGTCGACTTTGTCGCTGAGCAGAAGCACAAACAGCGTGGAAAGCACCACCACGAGCTCGGCGGTGTCCCAGAGCGCGACCTGCAGGTAGTGGCGAGCCTCCACCAGCGGCCCTTCCGCGACACCCGCGACCACGCCCAAGCCGAGCATCGCCAGCACCACCCCGAAGTACGCGCGCCAGTACCACCGCCCGGGGGGGGCGGACCTGCTCGCCAGCACCACCAGGAAGACCGAAAGAGCGAGCGAAAGGAAGGTCCGCCCGTGGTTCATGGCCGGCGCCCAGCGGAGATACGAAGCCATCTCCGCGGACGACGCCCCGCCCCACAGGGCAAGACCTCCCCAGATGTACTGGACCGTGATCGAGATAGACTCGATGAGAAACGCCGCCCCCGCCAGCTTCCAAGCGCTACGGTAGAACGGATCCGCCACCACCCCGGGCTTCGCGATGCGGAACGCCAGCATTGCGAACGCCCCAGTCAGGAGCGCGACCAGCCACTGGAGGGTGTACGTAACCATGGAAGCTCGCGGCTCAGCAGGTCGGAGGGCAGGTCACGGCCTTATTCTCCACGTCCACCGAGCCGTCGTCGTCCGATTGGAGCGCGTGCACGCCGCCCTTCCCCACGTTGCCGCGCTCGCGCACCGAGATGCGGGAGATCTGGCCCGCGCCGCGGACGGGCTTCACGCGCGGGCTGCGAGCCACGGGGGTTCCGGCCTTCTTGAACCCGATCCCGAGGCGCTCGATGGGCCCCAGGTAGTCGGGCGGGCCGATGGGGCCGTCTTCGATCTCCACCTCAATGTCCAGGTTCTGCGGTCCGCCGCTGATTGAGAGCGTGCTCTGCGGGAGCGGACCGCCCGTGTCCTGGCAGTTGAAGGTGCCGGATTGCTTGTAGACCTCGATCTGGGCGCCGTCCGGGGCGTTGAACACCACGCGCTTCGCGAAGCCCTTGTAGAAGCGAAAGGTGTAGTCGTAGCCGTTGTGCTGGACCGTAGAGGTCTGGTACGGATCCTCGATGGCACGGGCGGGCGCGGGTACGGCTGCGGCGTCGGTCATGGTACCTCGGCAAACGGGCGGAGGGTGGGTACAGCGGGCACAACGAAAGTGTTCTGCGTGTACAAAAAAAACAAGGCAGGCCGGAATAATCCGCTAAGCCGGTCCGGCCCATGCGGTTGCGCCATTTGAAAGTTCTTGCTCTCACTCCGGCGCCGTTCAAAAAAGAACCCCGCTGGGGCGCATGTGCCCCACACTGCCCCATGACCGCCCCGGGGTGCGGGGTGCGGCAGGGGTTGTGGAGGGCGTATGTTGTTCGAGCCGACTACGTGTTACCCACTACGGAAGCAGTATGAACCGGTTCCGCTCCACCGCGCCCCTGGGAGTCGCGCTCGCGCTGCTCCTGGGCAGCGCCTGTGCTCCTTCGCCGCCGACCCCCGCCGCCGCCGCACCCTCCGCGGTGAAGCGGCTGCGGGTGGTGCACACCAACGACGTCCACGGGCGCATCCTGCCGCAGCCGCCGCGCTCGGGCGAGACGCGCCCGGCGGGCGGGGCGGCGGTGCTGGCCGCCCACTTCGACAGCGCGGCCGCGCGCTTCCCAGGAGCCACCATCTTCCTCTCGGCCGGCGACGACATGCAGGGGACGGCCATCTCCAACCTGAGCTGGGGGCGCGCCACCATCGCGGCGTTCAACGCGATGGGGTACGACGCGGCCGCGACGGGGAACCACGAGTTCGACTGGGGGCAAGACACCCTGCGCGCCCGCATCCGGGAGAGCCGCTTCCCCTGGCTGGCGGCCAACCTCTTCCAGGCGGGCACCGGGCGCCGCCCGGAGTGGGTGAAGCCGTATGCGATCGTCGAGCGCCGGGGCATCCGCGTGGGAGTGGTGGGGGTCGCCCTTCCGAGAACCCCCGAGGTAGTGGTGCCGGGGCGGGTCGCGGGGCTGGAGTTCCGCCCCGCCGCGCCGGCCATCGACCAGGCCGTGCGCGAGGTGCGCGCCGCGGGCGTGGACTTCGTGGTGGTGACGATGCACATCGGGGCGGAGTGCCGCGTCCCCGGCTCCGCGCCCGAGGAGGAGTCGCGCGAGTGCGAGGGAGAGATGCTGGACGTGGCGCGCGCCCTCACCGAGCCGGTGGACCTCGTGGTCGGTGGCCACACACACCTGCGCGTGCTGACCACGGCGGGCACGGTGCCGGTGGTGGAGGCGGCGGCTCACACCGCGGAATACAGTGTCACCGACCTGGAGCGGAGCGGCGGGCGCACCCGCGTGACCTACCGCGCCGTCCGCACCTCCTACGCCGACGAGGTCACGCCGGACACCTCCGTCGCGCGGGTGGTGGGGGAGTGGGAGGCCCGCGTGCGCTCCGGATCCCAGCGCACGGTGGCGACACTCGCCGCGGAGCTTCCGGTCACCGAGAACAAACGCGGCGAGTACGCCCTGGGCAACCTGATCGCGGATTCCTTCCGCCAGGGAGCCGGGGCCGAGGCGTCCATCATCAACA
Source organism: Longimicrobium sp. (assembly GCA_030446945.1). Lineage (GTDB taxonomy): Bacteria > Gemmatimonadota > Gemmatimonadetes > Longimicrobiales > Longimicrobiaceae > Longimicrobium. Next base: position 8,511 of record JAUJMI010000115.1, read on the forward strand.
ACGGTTCCATCCGCCGGGGGCTTCCGGCGGGCCCGGTGGACTACGGCCTGATCTACGAACTGCAGCCTTTTCAGAACGCCATCTATCGCGTGGAAGTCACAGGGGCTCAGCTGCGCGCCGCGCTGGAGAATGCCCTTTCGCGGGCCGAGGTGGACGCGCACGTCTCGGGCTTGATCGTCACGTACGACCCCCGGGCACCCGCCGGCTCGCGGGTGCGCAGCGTCCGCAGGTCCAACGGGAGCGAGATAGGCGCACAGGAGCGCGTGACGCTGGGCCTCTCCGAGTTCATGGCGCAGGGCGGCGACCGCTACACCTCCCTCTCGGCGGGCCGCCGCACCGCCACCGGCCAGGTGGACCTGAACGTCCTGGTCGACTACCTGCGCACGCTGCCGCAGCCGGTGCAGCCGCCGGCCGTGGGGCGCTGGAGGGCGGTCGGGGGGAGCTCCGGCGGTCCGGGCTGACACCGGCGGGACCTCGGTCAAGACGCGCGTGGGGGCGGATGCATCGGCATCCGCCCCCTCTTCCATCCACGGAAGCCCGCTGCCGCACGCGTGCAGCAGCGGTGCGTCGACTTGCGGCCAACAATCCTGTACCATTACGGCCCCTGGCAATTTAGGATCGCCCCGCAAGTTGCTGTCGCGGATGGTGTGCTGGGGCAGCCTCTTCAACGCCCCTGGCGGAGCGCGGCCGGTTCAGCACCTCCCGAACAGAGCACATGCAGGCCGCAGAGGAAGGTTGCGGGCCGCATGCCTGCCGCCCCCCGGCCGTTCCGCCCCCGCCCCTCCGGGTACTAGGGGGGGGGGGCGGCCCCCGCCGGCCCCGGGCCCGCGTGCTTTCGGGCGGGGCCCCGGCCGGGCGCGCCGGCCTTGCCCCCCCGCGGGGGGGGGGGGTGGGGGGTCGGGGGGGGGGGCGGGGGCGCGCCCCCCCCCCCCCCCCCCCCGCCCCCGGGCGCCGACCGCCGCCCGCGCCTTGAGGAAGAGCCCCTTGTAGAAGGGCTCC
>JAUJMI010000498.1 GCA_030446945.1 Longimicrobium sp.
GGCGAGTGAACTCGCGGCAACAACGGCACAAAGTCCGCCTGCGCGGACTCGGGGACGAGATCTGTCCACGCGGCGGGTGGCGGCGTGGCCAAGGAGCCCATCCAGGAGCGAATGAACGCCGCCTGACCCACACGAAGTCCACCTGCGGGGGCTCCGGGTCCGATGCCGCGTTTCTCGAGCCGGCTTCAGCCGCCTTCCCGTGGTTCCAGCCGGGGATTCATCCCCCGGTGATCAGCGGCCGGAGCAGATTCCGGGCCTCGCACCAACCCGGCCCCCCGGAGCCTGCGAAGGCAGGCTTCCCGCGTTTGTTGCTTGCGTTTTCAACCGCCGGCCCCAGCCGGCCACCCCAGCCAAGCGGCCCGCCGCGAACCTCTCGCGGCGGGCCGATCCTTCCTAATCCCTAATCCCTCATCCCTGCCGTCACGGGTACGTCCGCCGCGTCTCGTCCAGGTTCCGGTACCGGTCCCGCAGCAGCGTCTCGCGGCTGACCAACGGGACCTCCCGCCCGCGGATGAAAACGTGGTTCACGTTGGTCAGCATCTCCAGCGGGTCGCCGTCCCACACGACCACGTTGGCCACCTTGCCCGGCTCCAGCGAGCCATAGCGATCGGCGATCCCCCAGATCTGCGCCGGGTACAGCGTCACCGCCCGGAAGGCCTCCTCCCACGGCAGCCCGTAGGCCACGGCGTTCCCCGCCTCCTGCCGGAGATTGTACGCCTTCCACGTCTCACCGGTCGTGAAGGCGACCGGCACACCCGCGCGGCGCAGCCGGGCCGCGTTCTCGTACGTGGCACCCAGCGACTCGAAGCTCCCCGGCAGGTTGTTGAGCACCTTTACGATCACCGGCACCCGTGCGCGGGCCAGATCACCCGCAACCATCCAGGCCTCGGTGCCGCCGGTGATGATCAGCCGCAGCTTGTACTCCTGCGCGATCCGGATGGCGAGCTGGATGTCGCTGGCGCGGTGCGCCTCCACCACCAGCGGCTGGCGCCCGGCGAGCACCGGCTGCATCGCCTCCAGATCCAGCCTGCTGATGGAGAACTCCCGCGTGCCTCCGCGCTCGAACGCGGCACGGTTGCGGGCGTAGGCGCGGGCGTCCTCCAGCACCTCGCGCAGGCGCATGGAGATGGCAGCCCGCGGCCCGCCCACCGTGCCGCGGACGCTCTCGCTCAAGCTGGCGTACATCGCCACGGGAGAGACGACCGTCATCTCCTCCACCCGGTCGCCAATCAGATCGATCACCGCCCCCTGCCCCGAGATCAGGCTCCCCGTGGGGCGGGTCACGGCGGTGGTCACCCCGAGGATGCGGTTCACCGGGATCACCATGCTGCGGGGGTTCAGCCCCTCGGTCACGGTGAAGGCGGCCTGCACCTGGTCCTGCGTCTCACGCCGCTCCAGCACGCCGCGGATCTCCGCGTCGTTCGTCTCGTTGAGCGATCCGATCTCTCGCAGCCCCAGCTCGCTCGTGCTCTCGATGAGCCCCGGCGTCACCCACTTGCCGCGCGCGTCCACGCGGCGCGCGCCGGCGGGCACCGCGATCCCCACGCCCACGGCGGTGATGCGGCCGTTCTGGATGAGCACGGTGGCGCCGCGCATGGGGGTGCCGGCGGCGCCGTACACGTCCCCGCCCTCGATGGCGATGGTCTGCGCCGCGGCGGGCGCGGCGGCGAGCGCGAGCCCCGCCGCGCAGAGAAGCAACCGGTTCATCGTGCAGCCTCCGCCGGGAAGAGCCCGACCTCGAAGTCCGTGCGCGGCTGGCGCCGCGGATCGCTGCGGTCGTACATCAGCGCGCCGTCGATGTACACCCGGTCCGCGCGCGCGTACACGCTGAACGGGTTGTGCGACCACACCACCACGTCCGCATCCTTGCCCGGCTCCAGCGTCCCCACCCGGTCGTGCACGCCCAGCGCCCACGCGGCGTTGGCGGTGATCCAGCGCAGCGCGTCGGTGTCCGAGATCTGGAGCCCGGCGGCGCGGCCTGCCTGGACCGCCTTGGCCGCTTCCTGGTTCAGCTTCTGGATCCCCGTGGGGTCGTCCGAGTGGACGATGGCCCGCGCGCCGGCGCTGTGCACCAGGGCGACGTTGGCGCGGGTGAAGTCGAGCGCCTCCATCTTGAACCCCCACCAGTCCGCCCACAGCGAGCCGCTGATGCTGTCGCGCGCCATCATGTCGCGCACCTTGTACGCCTCCACGCCATGGTGGAAGGAGCGGATGCGGTAGCCGAACTCGCGCGCCAGGTCGATCATCTGCGCCATCTCGTCGCCCCGGTAGCAGTGGTTGTGCACCAGGATCTCGCCGCGCAGCACGCCCGCCAGCGTCTCCAGCTCCAGGTCGCGCGTGGTGCCGCCCGCGGGGCCACCCGGGGCGGTGCCCTGCCGCCCCGACGCGGCGCCGCTGCCCGACGCCGTGCCCTGGCGCGCCTCCGAGTCCGTCTTGCGGCGGTACTCGGCGGCGCGGATCCAGGCGGCGCGGTAGCCGGCCATGTTCCCCATGCGCGTGGCCGGGCCGCCGCGGGTGCCGTACACGCGCTTGGGGTTCTCGCCGCACGCCATCTTCAGCCCGTACGGCGCGCCCGGGAA
>JAUJMI010000116.1 GCA_030446945.1 Longimicrobium sp.
CCCCCAGCGCCGCCGCCGAGCGCACGGCGTGCGCCACGGTATTCGGGATGTCGTGCAGCTTGAGGTCCAGGAAGACGCGGCACCCGCGCTCGTGCAGCGCGTGAACCACGTCCGGTCCCTCGGCGATGAACAGCTGAAGGCCCACCTTTACGAAGTCCGCCTCCGGCCCCACGCGCTCCAGCAGCGCAAAGGCGGCGGCGGCATCCGGCACGTCCAGGGCGAGAATCGGAGTGGCAGTCATTTCCCGGTCGGATCTCATGATTCTGTCTACCCGTTCCCTCCCGCATAGGTCCGGGGCGGCGGAACTGCAGTCTCACGCGGAGACGCGGAGGCGCGGAGAAAACAACAGCAAAAGCCTCACACCGAGAGCACAGAAGCAACTACAAGCCACGGAGAAACACTCTTGCAGTTCCTTCCTCCGTGTCTCTGTGCCTCCGTGTGAGCCATGCAGTTGCAGTTCTCCGCGTCTCCGCGTGAGGCCCTCCGCTCAACGGGATGCGGAGGCCTGCTGCGTGCGGGCGAAGAAGTCGTGCACGGAGCGCGCGAGCTGCGCCGCCACCTCGCGCTGCATCTCTTCCCCGTTCAGGAGGCGCTCCTCCGTGGGATTGGACACGAAGCCGATCTCCACCAGCACCGCCGGCATGAAGGCGCCGCGCAGCACCGCGAACCCCGCCTGCTTCACGCCCCGGTTGGGACCCGGGTGGATCTCGCGGAGCCGGTTCTGGACGAGCTGCGCCCAGTCGCTCGACTCGCGGAGGTGCTGGTTCTGGCGCAGGTCGGTGAGGATGAAGGCCATCGGCCCGCCCACCGGCGCCTCCTCGTACTTCACCGACGCGTTCTCGAACGCCTCCACGCGTCGCGCGTCGGCGGTGCGCGCCTCGGCCAGGAAGTAGGTCTCGTACCCCTTCTCCGAACGGCTGGGGTTGGCGTTGCAGTGCACGGAGATGAAGAGCGCCGGCTGCCCCTCGTCGCGCCAGCGGTTGGCGAGCCGCGCGCGGTCGTGCAGCGCGATCAGCGTGTCCCGGTCGCGCGTCATGCGCACCTCCAGCGACGGGTCCTCGCGCAGGATGGCCGCCAGCCTCCGCGCCACCGCCAGCGTTACATTCTTTTCGCGCGTTCCACCCGGCCCGCTCGCCCCCGGATCCCTCCCTCCATGCCCAGCATCCACCACCACCAGCTTCCGCTGCGGCGCCCGCATGGGCACCGGCTCCACCGCCGGCGTGACCTCTTCTGTCGCGGCGACGGCGCCGGCCTGGCGTGCCGCGCTCCCGCGGATGGAGCGGCGCGCCACGTCCACCCTCACCCGCCCGTCGGTCAGCCCGGGGAGCAGCTCGCGAAAGAAGTCCACCGGCAGAAAGACGACGCCGCTCTCGGCATAGACGGCGTGCGCCAGCGGCCGGGCCGTGCCATCGACGGTCACCTGCGCCGCCCCATTCGCGACCGCCACCTGGTGCGCCCCCACCTGCACGACGACCCCCTCGCGCGCGTACGACACCTCCGCTCCCACGCTCACCAGCACGGATGCGGGGAGCGCCGCGTACCCGCGCGCGGTGGACTCGTTCACCTGCGATGAACGGGGTCCGGACTCGATGGTCCAGGGCTGTCCGGGCTGCGCGCCCAGCCCCGCAGGGGCGGACGCAAAGCTGAGCAGGAGGGCGGTGATGATGGGGTTCATGGGCCTACCGCGGATGATGCGAAGTGCGGATTGCAGGGAGCGAGAGCAGGCTGCAGCACATGCTCAGGACACGGGCAGCCACGCGGGGCTGCCGCTACGAGGAACTGGTGCGAAACACGAGCGTCTAGGCAGGGCGAGGGCGGGCGCGATGAATCGCGCCCCTACGACCGGTGTTCCAGGATCATTCCGCGCGGTCCTTGAGGCCGCGCTGGATCTCGCGCTGCGAGTCGCGCTCCTTGATGGCTTCGCGCTTGTCGTGGAGCTGCTTGCCGCGCACGAGTGCCAGGTTCACCTTGGCGCGCCCGCCGCTGAAGTGCACGTCCAGGGGGACGAGCGTGAGCCCCTTCTCCTGCACCGAGCCGATCAGCCGGCGGATCTCGTTGCGGTGCATCAGGAGCTTGCGCGGGCGCAGGGGATCGTGGTTGAAGCGGTTCCCCTGCTCGTACGGCGAGATGTGGAAGTTGAAGAGCCACACCTCCCCGTTGTCCACGCGCGCAAACGAATCCTGCATGTTCGCCTTCCCGTCACGCAGCGACTTCACCTCCGTCCCCTGCAGCACGATCCCGGTCTCCCAGGTGTCCAGGACGTGGTACTCGTGCCGCGCCTTGCGGTTCTGGACGACGATGCGGTCGGCGGGCTTGGGGGCGGCTGCGGTTTTGGCCATGGGGAAGAAGTCCTGAGTCCTAAGTGCTGAGTCCTAAGTGCTGATGACCCGTAGTTCGCTCAGCACTTGGGACTTAGCACTTGGCACTTCCGTTCAGTAGATGATCACCGGCGTCCCCACGTCCACCGCGTAGTACAGCTCGCGCGCGGCTTCGTTGGTCATGCGGATGCAGCCGTGCGATACGTTCTGGCCCAGGAGCTCGGGCTTGCTGGTGCCGTGCAGGGCGATCCCCTCGCCCAGAAAGAGCGCGGAGGTGCCCAGCATCCCGCGCTGCCACCGCTTGGGGTCGTCCTCGTCGGGAACGGGCAGCTTGTTCTCCACGTAGTGCCAGTCCGGAAGGTACCAGCGCGGATCCTTTTCCTTGCGCTGCACGCGGAACATCCCGCGCGGCGTGGAGAAGTCCCACTCCTGCCCCGCCCCCTCCAGCCGCGTCCCCGTCCCAGTCCCCACCAGCGTGGACCAGACGACGCGCTCCGCCTCCATCACGTAAAGGCGGTGCTCGTCCAGCGAGACGACGATGTAGCGCCCCTCGGCGTTGACCGGCGGGTCGCGGTAGCGCTCGCGCCCCTCCGCCTCCACCCCGTGCGCCACCAGCGACGGATCGGTCGGCAGCCCCTGTGCCCCGGCGGCGCCGGCAAACGCCAGCAGCACAGCCGCGAGGCCGCACTCACGCACCCACGCACTCGCGCACTTCATTCCAGCAGCTCCTTTTGCTTCCTGCGGATCAGGATCAGGTCGTACACCTGGGCCACCTCGCCGCCCAGAATGAACACCACCGACGAGTAGTACACCCAGAAAACCAAAAGGACCGGGGCCAGCAGCGTGCCATAGGTCCGGCTATAGTCCACCACGTCGCTCACGTACCAGGCGAACGACCCCTTGAGCAGCTCCCACGACAGCGACGCGAACGTAGCGGCGACCAGCGAGATGCGCCACGGGGTTCGCCGCACGGGGAGGAAGCGGTAGATCAGCAGGAACATCAGGTAGATGAACCCGAACGCCGCCAGCCTGGGCCAGGTGTTGATGAACACCTGCGTCGCCCGCTGGTTCTCGACCCCCAGCAGCTCCACCCCGAAGCGCTGCGCCGCCTCCAGCGCGAGAGTGATCCCGGTGTTCAGCACCAGCAGGGTGCCCGCCACCAGCACCATCTGCAGGTCGAAGATCTTCCCCTCCACGATCCCCCGCTCTTCCGGGAGATCGAAGATGTCCTTGAGCACCGCCCGCAGCGTGCCAAAGAGCCGCGTCGACGCCCAGATGAAGAGGAGAAGACCGATCGCCCCGAACGAGGGGCCGCCCTCCAGCACCCGTCCCACGATCTGGCGCGTGATCCCCACCACCTGCTGCGAAGGCGGAAGGACGGAGAGGACGTAGTCCACCGCCGCCTGCCGCGGATCTTCCACCGTCCGCTGCAGCACGTAGGTGAGGATGCCGACAAGCAGGAGGAAGAAGGGGGCGGCCGCCAGGAGCACGTTGAAGGCGATGCCGCCGGCCAGGAAGAAGATGTCGTCTTCACCGGCCTTGTTCCAGACGCGCACCGTGAAATCCGCCGCGTTCCCCCACATGCGGCCCACGGCGGCGCGCGCCGCGCGCGCAACGCTGATGGCGCGCGTCCTCCCCCGCCGCTCCGGCAGGGGCGAGCCGTCGCCCGGGGGCCGAGGGAGCGACCTATCGCGCCAGCTCGCCCGCATCCGTTTCGGTGTCGACCGACAGCACCACCACCTCCGCCTCGGGGGGCGGCGGCGCCTCCACGGCACCCGGCGCGCGGCCGGAGCGGCGCAGCGCCTTGGCCTCCTGCACCCGGCGCAGCAGGTCGGCGCGGGCATCGCGCGCGGCGCCGCGGCCGGTGGCCACGGCCGCGCGCGCCTGCTCCCGCCGCGCGTCCACCGCCCCGCGCACCGCCGTCACCCGCTCCTGCACGGCGCCGCGCGCCCCGTCCACCCGGTCGCCCAGCGCCTCGCGCAGGCCGAGGGCCGCGCCTAAAAAGGACTGGCGCGTCTCGGAACCGGCGCGCGGGGCCAGCAGGAGCGCCGCTCCGAAGCCCACGAGCACTCCCAGCACGAACGCCCCGCCCTCCCCGCGCCGTTCGATCACGATGTAGGGAAGGTCGTCATGGTCACGCATGCACGGTCCGGTGGAGTTCAGGTTCCGAGGGCCAGGTAGCTGTTCCCGGGGTCGTCGGCGCTGGCGAGCGCGCTGCACAGCCGGGGGATGTCGATCGGCTTGCGGAAGAAGTAGTCGGCCTCGTTTTCCAGCCGGTGCTCGGTCTCTTCGCCGCCGCACCCGGCCGTCACCACGATGAAGCACACGTCCCACGGCGCCGTGCTGCGCACCGTGCGCAGGATCTGGAGGCCGTCGATGTCCGGAAGCCGGAAGTCGCACACCACCGTATCAGGGTGGAAGCTGTGCAGCTGGGCCAGCCCGCGCTCCCCGGTGGCGGCGGCGCACACCTCGTATCCCTCCTCAGCCAGCAGGCTGGAGAGCGCTTCCCGAGCCCCGGGTTCGTCTTCGATCAGCAGGATACGCTTCGCCGCCATGGGATTGCAACCTCCGCGAGTCGCCTCGCTCCGGAGGCGGGACTACAGTCGGTACGCGGAGCGACAGGGGCAATCCGCGTGCCATGCGCGGGAAACGTATGTTGGTTGAGCTGGGGCGAGTGAACCCGCAGCAAACAACAGCAGGCGCCCTCCGCCCCGGAGCCCGTCCGCCCCAAAAACACCGCCGCGCCCCGGCAACCGGGACGCGGCGAGTGTCCACCGGTGGAGACGCTTGCGTTCAGGCCGGGACGGCGTCGCCGGCGACGGCCTGGTTGAGGCGGTTGCGCAGCTCGTCCTCGTGGATCCCCAGCATCAGGGCGGCGCGCTGGTGGTTCCCCTCCACGAAAGAGAAGGTCTTGAGCATCAGCGTGCGCTCGGCCATCTCCAGCTTGGTGCCCACCGGAATGCGCACCTCACGGTCCTCCGTCACCAGCAGCTCGTGGGCGCGCATATCCGCCAGTGTCACCATGTCGCCGCGGGCCAGGATCACGGCACGCTCCACCGCGTTCTTTAGCTCGCGGACGTTGCCCGGCCAGCGGTAGCTGTTGACGAACTCCAGCGTCTCAGGCGCGAACCCCTTGAGCGGCTTCCCGTTCTCCTCGGCGAAGCGGCGCAAAAAGGCCTCGGCCAGGATGCGCACGTCGCCCCGGCGCTCGCGCAGCGGGGGGAGGACGAGCGGGATCACCGCCAGGCGGTGATAGAGGTCGTCGCGGAGCTTCCCCTCGTCGATGGCGCGCTGGATGTTCTTGTTGGTGGCGGCCACCACGCGGATGTCCACGTGCACCTCCTTCTTGCCGCCCAGGCGGCGGAAGGAGCGCTGCTCCAGGGCGCGCAGGAACTTCACCTGGATGTCGGGCTCCATCTCCGCGACCTCGTCCAGGAAGAGCGTGCCGCCGTCGGCCAGCTCGAAGCACCCGGCCTTCTCGTTGATGGCGCCGGTGAAGGCGCCCTTCTCGTGGCCAAAGAGCTCGTTCTCCAGGATCTCGCGCGGGAATGCCGCGCAGTTGATCGCGATGAACGGGCCCTTGTGGCGGTTGCTCTTGTCGTGGATGGCGCGGGCGACCAGCTCCTTTCCGGTGCCGCTCTCGCCCACGATGAGCATCGAGGCATTGGAGGGTGCGGCCGCTTCGATGGTGCCGTAGATCGACTGCATCTCCTCCGACTGGCCGATCAGGTCGCCGAAGCGCGTGAGGTTCTTGAGCTTCTCCTCCAGCGTCCGGTTGGCCTGCTTGACGCGGTACGCCTCCAGCGCCTTGGGAAGAAGGGCCTTGAGGCGCGCCACGTTGAGCGGCTTCTCCAGGTAGTCGTACGCCCCTTCCCGCATCGCCGCCACCGCGCTGTCCACCGAGGCGCTGCCGGTGATGATGATCATCTCGCTGGCGACGCCGGCCTCGCGCATCTTGGCGAAGAGGGCCAGCCCGTCCAGCTCCGGCATGCGCAGATCGGCCAGCACGACGCCGTACCCGCCCCCGCTCTTGACCATCTCCCACGCCGTCTTCCCGTCGGTGGCGGTGTCCACTTCATATCCGTCATCCGCCAGGAGCATCTGGAGCCCCTCGACGATGTGGCGCTCGTCGTCCGCTACGAGAATCTTTTGAAGCATGCGTCGCCCTGGAGATGTTGCGCGATATATATATATAGTGACCAGCAAGATAGGAACGTGGCGGGGCGCGGTCAACCCGTTGCACCGCAACCCGCTACGCCGTATGCAGATGGCGCCGGGCGGCGCCTCTGTCGCCTCACCGTGCCAGCGGCACCTTGAGCACCCGCGTCCCCGCCGCGCCGCACTCCACGCGGCCTCCCATCTTCTCGGCCAGGTGGCGCGACACGGCCACCCGCTCGGCGCTCTCGGCGGAGGGCTCCGTCCCCGCCCCGGTGGTCTCCACGGACAGGACGGCGCTCCCCTCCGACTCCTCCAGCACGATGCTCATGGTGGAGCCGGGGCCGGCGGCGTCCAGCGCGTCGAGCACCAGGTTCAGGATCACCTGCCGGGTGGGCTCGCGGGGGACGAAGACGCGCGTGGCCCCCTCGCCGGGCCGGAAGTCGACGGTGGCCTCGCGGTGGCGGGCCTCCAGCTGGATCAGCTCCATCAGCTCCTCGGTGAGGTCGCGGAGCGTGGTGGTCTCCGCCCCCCGCCCGGGGCGCGACAGCCGCAGGAGGAGCTCGATGCGCCGGTTGACGCGCTCCAGCTCGCCGCTGAGCACGGCGAAGTTGCGCTGCATGTCGTCGGACTCGCCGACGGCGCGCGCCACCCGCCGCTTGAGCACCTCCAGGTTGATGACCATGGAGTGGAGCGGGTTCTTGATCTCGTGCGCCAGGTCGTCGGCCAGCCGCTCCAACAGATCCAGCTTGTTGGCGCGTACGCGGAGGGTGTCGTCCGCCGCGTCCGGCGACTCGAGGGTCATGGTGTCGATGCTCACATCCGTTTCCAGGTACAGCAGGACGGCGGCGCCCGTGCGGTCGCGGGTGCGGGGATTGGTCCGGGGTGCGGGGGGAAGCACAATCCGTTCCGCCGGGGGAACTGCGGGCGAACGGGGAATGGGGAATGGGGAATGGGGAATGGGGAATGGTAGATCGGCGCGGAGGCAGCCACGCCGCCGTCGCCCCGGCTCTGTGCTTCAGCGTGCGAAGAACGGAAGAGCGGGGCCGCGCAACGTTGCGCGGCCCCGCTCTTCCGTTCTTTTCCCGTTCCCCGTTCCCCCATTCCCTTCAGTCCGACAGGTCCCAATCGTCCTCCGCCGCCTTCATCCGCAGCGCGCCGGGGCCGGCGTGCCGCACCTGGGGGAGCGGCACGATGCCGCGCACGGTGTCCAGCGTGCCGTTCACGCGCAGTTGGCGGAAGAGGAAATCGAACTGCTCCTGGAGCGTGGCGCGGATGGCGGCGCGGTTTTCCTCCGGCATCTCCCACAGCTCGCGCTTGAAAGCGCCCAGGGCCTTCTTGCGCGCCTTGTAGATGAACTGCTGCTCCGTGTCCGTCGGCTTGCGCTCGTCCGGGAAGTTCTGGCGGCAGTGCTCGTACATCCGCTCGCGCAGCTCGGCCGGGAGCCGCGGGTGGTCGTAGACGATGTTCTGGAAGTTGGTCGCCAGGTGGATCTCGGCCGTCTCCATGTCCGGGAAGTTGCCGAAGGCGCTGCTGGGGAGCGTCGACGCGCCGTGCTGCACCGCCCCCGAGAGCCCGTACTCGTCGCGAGAGATCTGGCTGAGCGTGCGCAGCGTCTCGAAGTCGATCGCCACGTCCGCGATGGTGCCGTCGGGAAGGACGGTGCCGCCGTGCGTGGTGCCGCTCTGCACGGAGATCTTGGCCAGCCCGTCCACCGCGGTGCCTTCACGCGACGCGATCCGCTGCAGCTCGCGGTTGTAGCCGTCCATGTAGGCGCGCAGCTCCTCGGGGGTCGAGTTCTCCGTCCCCACCTCGCCGATCTCGCCGCCCACGGAGACGGTGACGCCCTGGGGCTGGTAGTGGCGGATGTACGCCGTCAGCTCGGCCGAGAGGCGGTAGTTGAGCTCCTGCTGCGCGTCGAGGCCTTCCTTCGACAAGTCCACCAGCGTGGAGGTGTCCACGTCGATGTTGTAGAAGCCGGCGTGCAGCCCCTCGCGGATGATGTCCTTGACGGCGCGCATCTCCGCGTCGGGATCCGCCTTGTACTTCTTGGCGTTGAGCTGGAAGTGGTCGCCCTGCACGAAGAGCGGTCCGCTCCACCCCGCCTTGATGGCCGACGCGGTCATCACCGCCACGTACTCGGCGGGGCGCTGGTCGGTGTAGCCGATCTCCGAGCGCGCGATCTCCAGGATGATGGCGCCCGCGCTCAGCTCGCGCGCGGCGGAGAAGAGGGCACGCCCGGTGTCGAACGACATGGCGCGCACGTTGATGGCCGGCACTGTGAAGCCGCCCACCTCGCCGCGTCCGCGGGCCATGTAGAGGTCGTGGATGGAGGCGGGGGCCACGCCCAGCCGCCGCCCCACCTCACCGATGGTCCAGCGCGCGGTGTCGCGCACGTCCTCGTCCTCGGCGAAGACGGCGGCGCGCACCAGGCGGTCGATCCCTTCCTGGCGAAGCGTCTCCTCGTTCACCACCTCGACCCCGCTGTCGGCCGAAACGCGGACGGACGAAGCGACCTCATCCAGCATGGCGCGCACGGGGGCGAGTGAAAGCAGCGCCAGATCGTCGGCGGACGCGACGGATTGCACCATGGTTCCTCGGGATGGTTCTCTGGTTCGATATCGGGTCCTGCGTTCGGGGCGGAATGTGCGGGGAAGGCGGCATGGGAGCAAGGGCGGGGGGAAACAGCGGGCGAACGGGTAACGGGGAACGGTGGCGCTGTGCGCGGCCCCCCGACGCTGCTCCGGCACCCTCATGCACACAGATCCTCGCGGGGGCAGCCCCGCGTGGCTGCCCGTGCTCTCCCCCGCTCCGCCCCCCACTGACCGCGAAACGCCGGACCGCGGACACGATCCGCCCGTCTCCCAGCCAAATGCCCCCCATTCCCCATTCCCCATTCCCCATTCCCCGTTCCCCGTTCCCCGTTCCCCGTTCCCCGTTCCCCGTTCCCCGTTCCCC
>JAUJMI010000499.1 GCA_030446945.1 Longimicrobium sp.
GAGCGGGGGCGTCCGCAAGGGGCGCCCCCGCATCGTTTTAGGTCAACCGCGGATCGACTTTTGCGGGCCCGATCGTGGGGTGTGGAGTGCGTGGTTGGCGTGGCTTCATGCGCGCAGCCGTGTACATCGAAACGAGCATCGTCAGCTACCTGGTCGCGCGCGCCTGCCGCGACGCCGTCATGGCCGAGCGCCAGCGCCAGGCCCGCGACTGGTGGGAGAACCGGCGGGGGGTTCCGGCTGTTCGCATCCGAGTACGTACTGCGAGAGGCGAGGGGAGGCAGTCATGGCGCAGGGCCGAGTGGCTGCGCTGGACCAAGTCCCGGAGGTGGAGTCCTTCGCGGAGGTGCTGGTCTCGCGTGGCGCTTTACCGATGAAGGCCAGCGTGGTTCTAAGCCCGCATCCCGCTTTGCTGCCGCGGTTGGACAGCCGAGAGCCCCGATCCCACTGCGAGCCACCGCCGCCCCGATCCGCTGCTTCCCTCCCGGCGTACCCCTTGCCCCAACCGACCGCCCCACACCCGAACCCCAAACCGGGAGGCACACATTCAGCAGTTCGCAACCTACATCGGCTTCGTCGCGGGGGCGCTCACCGTGATCTCGTTTCTCCCGCAGGTGGTGCGCGTGTGGAAGACGAAGAAGACGACCGACCTCTCGCTCGGGATGTTCGTCATCCTCATCACCGCGGGCGCGCTGTGGATCACCTATGGCGCGATCACCAGCGACTGGCCCGTGATCGCCACCAACGGCGGGGTGGTGGTCCTGAACATCGCCATCCTGGCCGCCAAGCTCCGCTTCAAGTAGCCAGCGCCACCACCGCCTCCCGCACCCCCTCCACCACCATGGCCATGCGCGGGTAGTCCAGGGTGTCCGCCGTGTCGCGGGCGGTGTGGTAGTGCGGGTTCCGGTAGAAGGCGGTGTCGGTCACCATCACGGCGTCGAAGCCGGCGGCCCAGTAGCTGGCGTGGTCGCTGAAGTCGACCCCGGGAATCGCGCGCGGCGCCTGGATGGTGCGCACGGGGAGCGGCGAGCCGCGGCGCATCGCGCGCCGCACGCGCCGGATCAGCGGCCCCTGCCCCAGCTTCCCCACCACCGTGATGAAGTTGCCGCGCGAGGGATAGAACGGCCTCAGCAGCGGGGTGGGGAAGCTCTGGCTCCCCGGCTCGTCGCTGAAGAACCCGATCATCTCCAGCGCGATCATCCCCCTCACCCGCGCACCCTCGGCGCGCAGCGAGTTGGCGTGCACCATGCTCCCCATGTACGGGGTGCGGAAGAAAGGGGGCTCCTCGCACGGATACGCGACCAGTTCCACTCCCACGCCGAGCGGCGCGCCGGCCAGCACGCGCACCAGCTCGATGATCCCCGCCACGCCGCTCGCGTTGTCGTCGGCGCCGGGAAAGGGGCCGGCGGCGTCGTAGTGCGCCCCCACCACGACGCGCTCCTCGGTCTGCGGCCCGAGCCGGGCGATCACGTTGCGGTACTCGCCGCCGGCCGCCGCGTACACCTGCTCGGAGAGCTCCGCGCCGCCCGCGCCCATCTCCAGCGCGACGTACGACGCCGCCGCGTCGAGATGGGCGCGGTGTGCCACGCTGCGCGGCGCCAGCGTCTCCGCCAGCATGCGCACGTGTGCTTCCAGACGCTTCGCCGAGACTGCCGCCATCGAGGGCTCCGGGGGACGGGAAGGTGCCGCGGAGCCCGTCCCACGGAAGCGGCGTGCCCGCCCCGCTACAGTCCCGCCGACACACCCAGGTCGCGCAGGATGCCGTCCTGCAGGCGGTAGATGCAGCCGTGCACCGTCAGCGGCTGACCGCGCTGCCACGCGTCGCGCACCACCGTCGTCTCGCAGACGTGGCGCACCTGCGCGGCCACGTTCAGCTCGCAGAGGCGGTCCACCCGGCTGGCGGCATCGGGGATGGCGTCCAGCTCGTCCCGGTGCTGGTCGCGCACGTCCTGCACGTGGCGGAGCCAGTTGTCGATGAGCCCCAGGCGCGCGTCCTCGTCCGCCGCGCGTACGCCGCCGCAACCGTAGTGCCCCACCACCATCACGTGCCTCACCTTCAGCACGTCCACCGCGAACTGCAGCACGGAAAGGCAGTTGAGGTCGGTGTGCACCACCACGTTGGCCACGTTGCGGTGCACGAACATCTCGCCGGGCGCCAGCCCCACGATCTGGTTGGCGGGCACGCGGCTGTCCGAGCACCCGATCCACAGGTACTGCGGCGTCTGCTGGTGCACCAGCCCCGCAAAGAACCCGGGGTCCTGCTCCGCCATCGACGCCGCCCACGCGCGGTTCTTCTCGAACAGCTCCGTCAGTGTCTCCATCCTCTTTCTCTCCGTGTCCAGGTGTGAGGCCCATTCTTCAGCGTATCCCGGCAAGGATCTCGGCCAGCGTCGCGAGCGCGAAGTCCGCCTGCCCGTCGGTGATGACAAAGGGCGGCGAGAGGGAGAGGACGTTGCCGTAGAGCCCGCCGCCGAGCACGAGGAGACCACGCCGCAGCCCCTCCACCACCACGCGCCCCGACAGCTCCGGCGCCGGCTCGCGGCTCCCGCGGTCGCGCACCAGCTC
>JAUJMI010000117.1:0-1491 GCA_030446945.1 Longimicrobium sp.
TTGTGTGGTTACGGCGGCGAACTCATTCGCTCCTGGAACGGCGGTCCTGGTGGGCCCAGATCCCGCCACACGCGCGAATTTCACCCCCGAGTCCGCGCAGGCGGACTTTGTGCTGTCGTTGCCGCGAGTTCACTCGCCACTGATCCGGCATTGTATGCGCGGGGCGCGGCGGAGATCCCGCGGCCCGCCTTGAACCGCGCCCCCGCCGTGCGTTAAGTTGCGCGTTCGCTTCGATCGATCCCCATCCCGGTCTTCATACATGCGCTCCGACGAGATCCGCGCCCGGTTCCTCGACTACTTCGCCCGGCAGGGGCACACCGTGCGGCCCTCGGCGTCGCTGGTGCCGGGGGACGATCCCACGCTGCTCTTCACGAACGCGGGGATGGTGCCGTTCAAAAAGGTGTTCCTGGGGGCGGAGAACCCCGGGTTCACGCGGGCGTCGACGTCGCAGAAGTGCGTACGGGCGGGCGGCAAGCACAACGACCTGGAGCAGGTGGGAGTGACCGCGCGGCACCACACCTTTTTCGAGATGCTCGGCAACTTCTCGTTCGGCGACTACTTCAAGCGCGACGCCATCCGCTTCGCGTGGGAGCTGCTGACGGAGGAGTACGGCATCCCGAAGGAGCGGCTGTGGGTGACGGTGCACTACACCGACGACGAGGCCGAGAAGCTGTGGCTGGAGATCGCCGGGGTGAAGCCGGAGCGCATCTTCCGGCTGGGCGACAAGGACAACTTCTGGCAGATGGCCGACACCGGCCCCTGCGGCCCGTGCAGCGAGATCCACTTCGACCTGCGCGCCGAGGGCCAGCGCGGCACCGAGGTGTCCCGGGAGCAGTTCGAGGAGCTGGGCGAGGAGGGACAGTTCCTGGAGATCTGGAACCTCGTCTTCATGCAGTACGACCGCGACGCGGACGGCAACCTCAACCCGCTCCCGGCGCCCTCCATCGACACGGGGATGGGGCTGGAGCGCCTCGCCTCCGTGCTGCAGGGGGTGAAGGCGAACTACCTCACCGACCTCTTCACCGACATCATCGACCGCGCGGTGGCGACGGTGGGGGTGCCGTACGAGTACGACACTCCGCAGGGCGTGTCGTACCGCGTGCTGGCCGATCACGCGCGCGCCACCGCCTTCCTCCTCGCAGACGGCGTCTTCCCGTCCAACGAGGGGCGCGGCTACGTGCTGCGCCGCATCCTGCGCCGCGCCGTCCGCCACGCCTACCTCCTCGGCCGCCGCGAGCCGACGCTGGTGCACGTGGTGGAGGCGGTGATCGACCGCATGGGCGGCGTGTACCCGGAGCTGAACGCGCGCCGCGAGTACATCCTGCGCAACACGCGGGCGGAGGAGGAGCGCTTCCTGGCCACCGTCGATGCCGGGATGAAGCGCTTCGACGAGCTCGCCCCCGCCGGCGGGAGCGGCTCGGTGAGCGGGGCCGACGTCTTCCGCCTGTACGACACCTTTGGCTTCCCGCCCGACCTCACCGAGCTGATGGC
>JAUJMI010000117.1:1591-9410 GCA_030446945.1 Longimicrobium sp.
GAGAGCGGCGGCCAGGTCTCCGATGCCGGGCACGTGCGCGGCGACGGGTGGGCGATGAAGGTGGACGAGGTGCGCAAGGTGAGCGGCCGCGTGGCCGTAGTGGGGCCGGTAGAGGGCGACTTCGCGCCGGGGGTGGTGCGCGCGGAGGTGGAGGAGCCGCCGCGCCGCGACACGGAGCGCAACCACACCGCCACGCACCTCCTGCACGCCGCCCTGCGCGCGGTGCTGGGCGAGCACGTGCACCAGATGGGCTCGCTGGTGGCGCCGGAGCGGCTGCGCTTCGACTTCTCGCACAGCGGGCCGATGACCCCCGCCGAGATCACCGACGTGGAGGGGCGCGTGAACCGCGCGATCTGGGCGAACACGCCCGTGGAGCCGCGCGAGATGGGGTACCAGGACGCGATCGGCCTCGGCGCGATGGCGCTCTTCTCGGAGAAGTACGGCGACGTGGTGCGCGTGGTGGACATCCCCGGCGTCTCGATGGAGCTGTGCGGCGGGACGCACGTGCGCAGCACCGGGCAGATCGGGCTCTTTCGCATCGTGTCGGAGAGCGGGGTGGCGGCGGGGGTGCGGCGCATCGAGGCCGTCACCGGGCCGCAGGCGTTCGAGCGCGTCCGCCGCGACGAGGCCACGCTGCGCGAGATGGCCGCCCTCCTGAAAACCCGCGAGGACAACCTCCTGCCGCGCATCCAGCAGGTGCTCGGGGAGCAGCGCGAGCTCCAGCGGGCGCTGGAAAAGGCGCGCACCCAGGGCGGCGCGGACGTCATCGGCCGCCTCCTGGACTCCGCGCATCAGGTGGATGGTGCGCGCGTGATCGCCTCCACCGTCGAGGTGGCGGACGCGGACGAGCTGCGCACGCTGGGCGACCAGCTCCGCGAGCGGTTGGGGAGCGGCGTGGCGGTGCTCGCCGCCGCGCTCGGCGAGCGGACCACGATCTTTGCCGTCTCCACCGACGACATGGTGACGCGCGGCGTGCGCGCGGACCGGGTGGTGCGCGAGGTGGCGGCGCTTGCGGGGGGCAAGGGCGGCGGCAAGCCGCACATGGCGCAGGCCGGCGTGACGCAGCCGGAGCGCGTCCCCGCGGCGCTGCAGCGCGTCCCGGAGATCGTCCGCCCGATGCTGGCCGGGGCGTGAGCGCCGCCGCGGAGTGGCTCCACGGGCGCCTCGCCGGCGCGCCCGCGACGCTGCTGGAGCTGATGGTCGCCGCGCTTCCGGAGGACGGGGACGTGCCGGAGGCGCTCGCCGCGGGCGCGATGTCGCTGTACGAGCAGGTCCTGCACGGAACCGGCGGGCGGGAGGATGCGCTCCCGCTCCTGGCCGCGGACGCGCTCCTCACCCACGCCCTCGAAGCGAGGGCCGAGATGGATGTCGAGGGGGTGGGTGAGTTTGCTGGGGCTTGGGGCGGGGCGGGGAGGATCGGAGCGCTGGCGGAGGCGGGTGGCGGTTGAAACCGCTGCAACAACTGCGGGAAGCCTGCCTGCGCAGGCTCCGGCGGTGGCATCGGATGCGGGAGGCCGGGACCGCGGCCGCATCACCGCGGGATGGATCCCCCGGCTGGAACCACGGGAAGCCCACTGAAGTGGGCTCGCGAGCCGCGGCCAGTCCGCGGAGGCGGACTTCGGAGGGGTCCAGCGGCGAATTTGTTCGCTCCTGGACGCCACCAGCGTACCTCGGGAGGGGGTCGATGGCGATTAACCGATGGATGGCGTGCGCGTGCGTGGCGCTCGCGGCGTGCGGAGGGGGCGCGGAGGAGCCGAAGCCCGGGGCCGGCGAGTCGCCGATCGTCAGCGTCGCGCCGCCGGCGAGCGCGAGCAAGTTCTCGCGCGCGGACACGGCCTGGTCGGTTACGCCGCGCGGGATCGGTTCGGTGACGGTGGGCTCCCGCGCGAGGGACGCGCTGGGGCTCAACGTGACGCTCGCCGGCGCGCCGGGCGCCGACCAGGCGTGCGCGTACGTCAGGTCCGGTCGCCTCCCCGCGGGGGTCGGCGTGCTGGCGATCAAAGGCGACGTCGCGCGCATCGACGTGGACTCCGGGCGGGTGGCCACGCTGGAGGGCGCGCGCATCGGCGACCCGGAGTCGCGCATCCGGCAGATCTACGCGGGCCGCGTGAAGCAGGAGCCGCACAAGTACACCTCCGGGCACTACCTGGTGGTGACCCCCGCGGACACCCGGTACCGCATCATCTTCGAGACCGATGGGAAGACCGTGACCAGCTATCGTGCCGGACGCATGCCCGAGGTGACGTGGGTGGAGAAGTGCGGATGAGGGCACGCATGTTCGCCGCGGCGGCGCTGGTGCTTGCCGGCTGTGGCGAAGAGAAGGGCGACTTCAACGGGCGCGTGAGCGGCTCCATCGAGGGGGTGCTGGGCGGGACCTCCTGGTTTTGCGAGGGTCCAGGCGGCGCCCTGCTGACGATGGAGGACGAGCGCCGCAAATCCGCGATCTCCTTCATAGGGGCGCCCGGCTCCATCACGCCCGGCGCCTGGCTGCTGAGCCGGGAGCCGCAGCCCGGCGCCTTCCGGGTGGACGCGGCGCTCACCGGGTATCCCGACCCGGACGCCGAGCGCCTCGCGATCCACGTGCGCGGCGGCAAGCTCACCATCGACGCCGTGCGCGACGGGGTGGCGTCCGGCCGCTACCAGGCGGAGACGGTCACCACCGACATGATGCCTACGGTGCGTCCCGACGGGCGGGTAGGGCGGGTGCCCAACAAGGCGGGGACGCTGGTCGGCTTCTTCAAGGCGGTGCGGCGCGAGTGCCCGGCGGCCGGCGCCGCGCAGCGGTAGCGTTCTGGCACCCGCGGTGCGGCGGCGCTACGTTTCGCCGCCCTCGCACCCGAACCGTATTCTAATGGCCGACATCCCGAAGCTGCTGGCGGAGGCCCGCGCCGCCGAGAAGGCGCAGGCGCTCTTCTACCGCGCCCTCGCGGCGGAGGCGGAGGAGCGCGGCGACGCGGCCCTGGCGGAACGCTACAACGACCTGCACGCGGACGAGCAGCACCACCTCTCGCGGCTCTCCGTGCGGCTGATGGAGATGGGCGCACCGCTCGCGGAGCTGGGCGAGATGAAGGGCGAACGGGTGGGGATGGACCGCTGGGAGCCCGCCGCGCGCATCCGCGAGGAGGCCGAGGTGCTGCGCTACGAGTCGCTCCTGGGCGAAGCCCTCGACCCGAAGACCGACGCGCTCCTGCGCGAGATCCTGGATACGGAGCGGCACCACGCCGAGGAGCTGGGAGGCAAATGGACTCCGGCCTGAGCATCGACCTGCGCGGGCGCCGCGCCCTGGTCACCGGCGGCTCGCGCGGCGTGGGGAGGGCGACGGCGCTCCTCCTGGCGCGCGCCGGCGCCGACGTGGGGCTCGGGTACCTGAGCCGCGCCAGCGAGGCCGAAGCGGTCGTGGCCGAGCTGCGCGCGCTGGACGTGCGCGCCTTCGCCGCGGCGGCGGACGTGGGGACGGCCGAAGGGGCGCGCCTCCTCTTCGACCGCTGCCGGGAGGAGCTGGGCGGGGTGGACATCTTCGTGGGCAACGCGGGGGTGTGGCCGCCGGACGACGTGCCGATCGCGGAGATGGCGGAGGAGCAGTGGGCGCGGACGATGCGCGCCAACCTCGACTCCATCTTCCACTGCGTGCGCCTGGCCGCGGCGCGCATCGGCGATGGGGGACGCATCGTACTGGTGGCCTCCACGGCCGGGCAGCGCGGCGAGGCGGGGCACGCGGACTACGCTGCCAGCAAGGGCGCCGTCATCTCCCTCACCAAGTCGGTGGCGGTGGAGCTGGGCCCGCGCGGCGTCACCGTCAACTGCGTGGCGCCGGGGTGGATCGACACCGAGATGGTCGCGGGGCCGATGGCGGGAGAGGGGCGCGCGCGCATCGAAGCCGCCATCCCCCTGCGCCGCATCGCCTCGGCGGAGGACATCGCGGGGCCGATCCTCTTCCTCTGCTCCCCGCTCGCGCGCCACCTGACGGGCGAGATCCTCAACGTGAACGGCGGCAGCGTGCTCTGTGGCTGACGCGGCAAACCTGCCGCGGGTGGTGCTGATCGCCACGGGGGGCACCATCTCCATGAAGATCGACGCGGAGAGCGGCGGCGCAGTCCCCCGGCTGACGGGAGCGGAGATCCTGGAGGCCGTCCCCGGTGTGGACGCGGTGGCGCGGCTGGAGGTGCGCGAGTTCGGGCGCTACCCGGGCCCGCACATGACCATCGACCGGATGTGGGAGCTGCGGCGCGCCATCCTGGACGCCATCGCCGAGGGCGGGGTGGACGGCGTCGTGGTGATGCACGGCACCGACACCATCGAGGAAACGGCGTACCTCCTCGACCGTTCCCTGCCGGCCCGGGTGCCGGTGGTCATCACGGGGGCGATGAGGAACTCCAGCGAGCTGTCGTGGGACGGCCCCGCCAACCTGATGAGCGCGGTGGAGGTGGCCGCCAGCCCCGAGGCGCGCGGGCGCGGCACCATGGTGGTGATGGACGAGGAGATCGTGCAGGGCGCGGAGGTGGTCAAGACGCATACCGAGGCGGCCGGCACCTTTCGCTCCCCCAACTGGGGGCCGCTGGGGATCACGGACAAGGGGCGCGTCCTCTTCTACCGCGAGAGCCGCCGCAAGCCGCCCCTGGAACCGGAGTCGCCCGCGACGCTGGTGGACCTGGTGAAGGTGGTGGCCGGGATGGACTCGCGGCTGGTGGAGGCGTCGCTGGACAGCGGCGCGCGCGGGATCGTGCTGGAGGCGCTGGGGCGGGGGAACGTGCCCCCCGCCGTCGTCCCCGGGGTGCGGCGCTGGGTGGAGGCGGGGCGGCCCGTGGTGGTGGCGTCGCGCTCGGCGCGGGGCCGGGTGCTGGACACCTACGCCTACCCCGGCGGCGGGCACGAGCTGCGCGAGATGGGCGCCATCTTCGCGGATCACATGACGGGCCAGCAGTCGCGCATCGAGCTGATGCTGGCGCTGGGCGCGTACGGCGGCGACCTGGCCCGCGTGCGCGAGGTGGTGGAGGCGGGCCGCTACGCCCCCTGAAGTCCTTGCGTCCCGCGCGGGCGCGGGTGAGTATTGCGAAGGTCGTCCGCCGGCCGGGTGCCTCGCCCGGCTTCCGCATCCCACCCGGAGTCCGGTATGCGCCTCCTCCTCCGCGCGGCCACGCTCTCCCTGCTGCTGGCGGCGTGCATCTCCGCGTCGCAGGGCGGCACGGGTTCCATGGCCGCCCGCGACGCCGCGCAGATCACCAGCGACGAGATCCGCGCCTCGCGCCGCGCCAACGCGCTGGAGCTGGTGCAGGCGCTGCGGCCCGAGTGGCTCCGCAAGCGCAGCAACACCGCGTCGCTGCGCAACGCGCGGGTCGCCTTCTCCGGCTCGGACGACGTGATGGCCTACCTGGACGGCCAGCGCCTCGGCACGGTGGAGACGCTGCGCTCCATCCCGTGGCCGACGTGGAGATGGTCCGCCATTACTCGGCTTCCGGCGCACAGCAGCGCTTCGGGAACGGGCACCCGAATGGCGTCGTCGAGATCGTCACGAGGCGCGGGGGGAGCTGAGGCGGCGGAGCCTCGGGTCCCCCGCGGTTGAACAACAACCGCTGGAAACGTGGGCCGAAGCCCCCGGCCGGAACCACGGGAAGGCGGCTAAAGCCGGGCTCGAGAAACGCGGCATTGGACCCGGAGTCCGCGCAGGCGTCGCGCAGGCGGACTTTGTGCTGTTGTTGCAGCGAGTTCACTCGACCCACTCCCCCCAACCCCGCAGCGCCTTGATCCTCACCCGCCGCGACTTCCTGAAGGCCGGCCTCGCCGCCGCGCTCACGCCGGGGGCGTCGTTCGCGATGCCGCCGCGCGCGTTCTCGTTCGCGTTCTTCTCGGATACGCACCTCGCGCTCGGGCGCAACGAGCGGGAGTGCAGGGCGATGATGGAGGAGATCGCGAGCGGCATCCGCCCCGACTTCGCGGTCAACGGCGGCGACGTGACGGACTACGGGTGGCGCGGCGAGTATGAGGGGTACGCGCGCGTGCTGGCCGGGATGCCCTTTCCCGTCCACCACATCCCCGGCAACCACGACGTGCGCTGGTCGCCGCTGGGGCCGCAGATCTATGCCCAGTACTGCGGCGAGCCGTTCCGCTCCTTCTCCCACAAGGGGTGCCGCTTCGTCCTCCTGGACAGCTCGGTGCCCCTCTCGCATTGGGGGCACTTCGAGAGCGGGCAGCTCCGCTGGGCCGAGCGCGAGCTGCGCAAGGTGGGGCGCGAGACGCCGGTCTTCGTCTTCACCCACCACTGGGTGGGGCGCGACCGGGTGATGGTGGACAACGAGAACGAGCTCCTGCGCGTACTGGAGCCGTACAACGTGAAGCTCGTCTTCAACGGCCACGGCCACCAGGACCTCCTCTGGCACTGGAACGGCGTCGCCGGGACGATGAACAAGGGGCTGTACCAGGGCTCGTACCAGCGCGTGGACGTGGACTGGGACGCCGGCGAGGTGCGCCTCTCGCGCCGCACGACGCAGTCGCCCGAGCTTCGTCCGCTCCTGGCCGTGCCGCTGGCCCGGCGCCGCGATGCGCGCCCGCTTTGGGCCGTGGGCGTGTCGCTGGTGGGGGCGGGCGCGCCGGTGCCCACCCGGGCGGAGGGCGCGCGCGAGTTCCGCTGGGACGAGGGCGCATGGGCCCCGCTCCCCCTCGCCGGGGCGCCGACGGCGGCGCTGCGGCCGGGGGCGCACCTCCTCTCCCTGCGCGCGGGCGAGGGGGGCGCGCAGCGTGCCTTCCCCGTGCGCGTGACGGGCACGGATGCCGGGCTCCGCCCACGTTGGGAGCGGCGGCTGACCGGCGGCGTCATGTCGCACCTGCGGCTGGCGGACGGCGTGCTCTTCGTCAGCGCGATGGACGGCTCCATCACCGCGCTGCGCGCCAGCGACGGCTCGCCGGTCTGGACGGCGCGCACCGAGGGGTACTGCCACTCGTCGCCCACGGTGGACGCGGGGCGGGTGATCGTGGGGAGCGCGGATGGCGGAGTGTACGCCTTCGACGCCCGCACCGGACGCCGCCTCTGGAAGCACGCCACGGGCGGCCCGGTGTACGCGTCGGCGGCCGTGGCGGGGGGGATCGCCGCCATCGGCTCGGGAGACGGGACGGTGTACGGGCTGGACGCGCGCACCGGAGCCGTGCGCTGGCGCTTCGCCCTCCCGGCCGGCGACACCGCGTTCGCGCAGAGCCCCGCCGCGACGGATGGGGAGCGCTTCTACGTCGGAGCGTGGGACCGCAACCTGTACGCGCTGGAGGTGGCCACCGGGCGCGAGGTGTGGCGGCGGCAGTGCACCGACAAGTCGTTCGCGTACTCGCCGGCCATCGGCGGTCCGGCGGTGGGCGGCGGGCGGGTGTACGTCCCCTCCAACGACAACGTCCTGCACGCCTTCGAGGCCGCCACCGGCGCCCCGCTGTGGCGCGCCACGGCACTGGGAGACAAGTTCGGCTACTCCTCGCCCACCCTGGTCGGCGATCGCATCTACGTCGGCTGCCTGGGAGACAAGGGGCAGGTGCGCTGCGTCTCCGCCAGCGACGGCGGCGAGCTGTGGATGACGGAGACGGGCGGCGAGATCTACGATTCCTCCCCGGCGGTCAGCGACGGGCGCGTGGCGATCGGCTCGGTAAACGGCACGCTGCACCTCCTCGCGGCTGACGACGGGAAGCTGGTCGCGCAGCACCGCTTCCCCACGGGCCACTTCCTCGCCTCCCCGGCGGCGGGCGGGCGCTCCGTGTACGCCGCCACCTTTTCCGACGTGGTGATGGGGTTCGACGTAGCCGGGTGATCTCGGACCTGAGCGGCGGAGGTCGTCGTCGGGGTTGG
>JAUJMI010000500.1 GCA_030446945.1 Longimicrobium sp.
GCGGCGCGGCGCTCCGTTCAGGAAGTGGATGTCTCCGCGTCTCCGGGTGAGGCCATGCACTTACGGCGCTTGCGTGCCGCCATTCACGCGCACTAGCTTCCGCCCATGACCGATACCGAATTGACCGTGGAGACCCGCGCCGGAATGGTGGCGCTGGTGGGCTTTCCCAACGTCGGCAAGTCGTCGCTGATGAACCGGCTGGTGGAGCAGAAGCTCAGCATCGTCACCCAATTCGCGCAGACGACGCGAGAGCGGGTGCTGGGGATCGACTCGCGCGACGGCGTGCAGATGGTGTTCGTGGACACACCCGGGCTCGTGGACCCGCGCTACCTGCTGCACAGGGCGATGATGCACATCGCCCTGGACGTGATCGGCGACTCGGACGTGGTACTGCTGCTGATCGACGCCTCCGCCGGCGTCCCCGAGTTCGGGGAGGACGTGATGGAGCTCCTGGACCGCGCGCCGCGCCTGCTGGTGGTCAGCAACAAGGTGGACGTGGCGGCCGCGGCGCAGCGCGAGCGGGTGCGGGAGTGGAGCCGCGAGCGCTTCAACGTGGAGCCCATCGAGGTCTCCGCCGTGACGGGGGAGGGAACGGAGACGCTGCGCGCCGAGATCGCGCGCCGCCTCCCTGTATCGGAATTCCTCTACCCGGAAGAGGACGTCTCGTCGCAGCCGGTGAGGTTTTTCGTGGCGGAGCTGATCCGCGAGTCGGTGTTCGAGCTGTACTCGCAGGAGGTGCCGTACAGCGTCGCCACCAAGGTGGAGGAGTTCCGCGAGAACAGCTCGCCGCTGTACATCCGTGCGGTGGTGTTCGTGGAACGCGCCTCGCAGAAAGCGATCCTGGTGGGGAGCGGCGGGCAGGCGATCAAGAAGCTGGGGCAGCTGTCGAGAGAGAAGATCGAGGAGTTCGTGGGCGCGCCCGTGTACCTGGATCTCTGGGTCAAGGTGCTCCCCCGCTGGCGCAAGGACCCCGTGACGCTTCAGAGACTCGGGTTCAAACTTCCGGACGCGGAGCAGAGATCGTGATCGAGCCATGGCTGCTGGAGCTGCTGGTCTGTCCCCAGTGCAAGGGCGAGCTCCGCTACGAGCAGAGCCCCGAGTCGCTGGTGTGCGAGCGCGACCGGCTGCGCTTCGCGGTGCGCGACGACATCCCCATCATGCTGATCGACGAAGCCACTGCCTTGGACGCGCAGCCCACGCGCTGAGGCCGGTCCGGTTTGACACCGCGCCCGCTCCCGGCTACAATCCGGCCGCACGCCCCTCCTCCCTCCGCGCCTGATCTCCCGGCATGCTTCCACGCGTACTGCTGCACTACTCGCCGCACGGCCGGGCTACGCCCGACCTGGTCCGCGAGTTCGCGTCGGCGCGGGAGTACGGGCTGATCGAGGTCCACTCGCCGACCGAGCTGGAGCAGCGCGCGTCGCACAGCCACGCGGTGGCGCTGATCGTGGACGGATCGGAGCCCGCGGACGGGGCGCTGGCCGTGTGCCGGCACATCAAGGGCGAGGTGTTCACCTCGGTGCTCCCCGTCATCATGTACGTGGCCGCCGACGCGGCGCACGAGGAGAGCGCGTCGCAGGCGCTAGAGGCCGGGGCGGACGAGGTGCTGAACCCCGGCCTCTCCGTGCGCGAGTGCGAGCTGCGGCTGGCGATGGCGCTGCATCGCGCCGATCGGGACGTAGGGGTGCACCCCACCACGCTCCTCCCCGGGACGGTGCAGATCGAGCGCGACATCGCCGAGCGGCTGGGGTCCGGGGAGAAGTTCGCAGTGTGCTACGCGGACCTCGACCACTTCAAGGAGTTCAACGACCGCTACGGCTACAACCACGGCGACCGGGTGATCCTGATCCTCTCGCGGATCCTGCGCGAGGTGGTGCGGGCGCGCTCCCCCGGAGCTTTCGTGGGGCACATCGGCGGCGACGACTTCATCTTCATCGCCTCCCTGGCGGACTTCCGCGCCTGCTGCGAGGAAGTGCTCTCGGTGTTCACCGAGCTGATCGACCTGCAGTACACCGAGGAGGACCGCGCGCGCGGCTTCTTCCTGGGGAAGGACCGCCGCGGCGGCGAGCACCAGGTGCCGCTGATGACGCTCTCCATCGGAGTGGTGACCAACGAGCAGCGGCACTTCACGCACACGGCGCAGATCAGCGAGCTGGCCACCGAGATGAAGGCGTACGCCAAGACCTTCTCCGGGTCCATCTACGTGGTCGACCGCCGCTCGGACTAGCTGGCGGCCCGCGCGGCGCCTAGCTTCCGGCATACGCCTCGACCCTGCCGAACCCTTCAAGCGGGTATCCATGAACGCCCAGTGTACGCACTGCAACACGGTCTTCCGCGTCGATCCGACCAAGGTGCCGGCGGGCGGGGTGCGCGCTCGCTGCTCCATCTGCCGGAACGTCTTCGAGATCCCCGGCGCGCAGCCCGCGCCTGAGCCCGCCCTCGCCGCCGTGGGCGCGCCTGCGCCCGTAGCGGCGCCCGCTCCGGCAGCCGCGCCTGCGCCCGTAGCGGCGCCCGCTCCGGCAGCCGCGCCTGCGCCTGTCGCGGC
>JAUJMI010000118.1 GCA_030446945.1 Longimicrobium sp.
GGAAGGTCGCACGCGCCGAGCGCGAGGGCAGAGCCCAGCAGCAGGAGCCCGCGAAAGGCGGGAAGCGGTGGAAGCATGAGGACCGGCGGCGGGGCAGGACGGAGGGCGCGGTGTGGAGTTTACAAAGGTCGGTACAGCGGGGCCCGTTGTCCAGCCCTGCGTTCGGCCACCTCGAATTCGGTAGACTCAGGGCGCCAGAAGCACCTTGCCGAAGTTGCCGCGCCCCTGGATGTACGCGTGCGCAAGGCCCGCGCGCTCCAATGGAAAGACGCGGTCCACCACGGGGTCCAGCGTCCCGTCTCGCACCCCCGCCAGGATCTCGCCGAGGCCGCGGGCGAGGAGGTCGGCTTCCTTCCACAGGTGCCCGAGGTTGACGCCGTGGACACCGCGGTTGGAGTTCATCATGGGGAAGGGGTGGAAGCGCGGCGTCCGCATCACCCCGCGCAGCGCCGCCAGCACGCTGCGCCGCTCGCCCGTGGCGAAGGAGCTGACCCCGAACACGTACAGCCGCCCCAGCGGCGCCAGCGAGCGGTAGCTCTTGCCGAACGACTCGCCCCCCACGGCGTCCAGCGCGATGTCCACCCCGCGACCGCCGGTGATGCGCTTCACCTCCGCCTCGAAGTCCCGGGTGCGGTAGTCGATGCAGTGCGCCGCGCCCATCCCGCGCAGCCGGTCGTGCTTGGATGCGCTGGCGGTGCCGATCACCTCCGCGCCGCGCGCGCGGCAGATCTGGAGCGCCGCGAGCCCCACGCCCCCCGCCGCCGCGTGCACCAGCACCCGGTCGCCGGCGCGGACGCCCGCCAGGTGCACCAGCATGATCCACGCGGTGAGGTAGTTCACGGGGATGGCCGCCGCCTTCTCGAACGACAGCTCGTCCGGCAGCGCGATCGCCTGCGCGGCGGGGATCACCACCGCGCTGGAGTACCCCCCGAACGGCGTCACCGCCCCGACGCGGTCCCCCTCGCGCACCCCCTGCACGCCCGCCCCCACCCGATCCACCGTCCCCGCGACCTCGTACCCCACCACGGTGGGGAGCCTGGGCGCGTCGGGATACAGTCCCATCCGTGCCAGGATGTCCGCGAAGTTGATCCCCGCCGCCGCCACGCGGATGCGCACCTCGCCCGCCCCCGGCTCGGGATCGGGCGCCTCGCGCACCTGGAGGACCTCGGGTCCGCCGCGTTTGGTGATCCAGACCTGGCGCATGGGAGGGGGAATGGGGAATGGGGAATGGGGAATGGGGAATAGGGAATGGGGGGTCCGCCGCGTTCCCCGGCACCTGTGTCACGCGCGGATGGCCGCGATCTCCCCCCTCTCTCGATAACAGAGGCGCCAGCCTCTCCTGTTATCGGGAGAGGGGGGCCGGGGGGGTGAGGGCAGGGTGAGGGCCTACCGCGCCTCCCCCGGCGCCTCGCCGCGGCAGGGGGTCCCTTCCCACACGCGCGCCCAGCGGTTGCCGCGGTCCTGCGAGACGGCCTCGTACCAGGAGTCCTGCGCGCCGAACACCTGCACCAGCATCTCCGCGCCGCCGGTGCGGTTCCAGTTCAGGTAGTCGACCAGCTTGGGGGCGCGCTTGCCCACCTTGCGGTAGTCGGAAACCTCCGTGTAGAACGGGTTGTAGCCCGTCCGCTGCTCGTACGAGGCCACGAAGAAGACGCTCCACCCGTCCTCCTGCGGCGGCCCCACCGCGAGCTGGTCGCCCACCAGGAAGGTGGAGGCCATCTCCGGCTGCCCGCCGCGGATCACGTCCAGCGCCTGCAGGTCGCGCTGGGCGCCGGACCAGCTGCGCGGGCGAGGGAGGCCGTTCTGCAGCACGGAGCGCTCGGCGATGAGCGGACCGTAGCGGCGGATGGGGCCGGCGACCTGCGGGGGCGAGAACTCGCCCACCACGTCAGGCTCCAGCCCCCTGCGGAACGCGATGAACTCGTTCTCCGCGGCGGCGGCGGCCACCGTCGTGACCAGCCCCGTGGCGCTGGGGACGCCGCAGGCGCTCACGGGCCCGTTCCCCTGCACCGTGGCCGTCCCCACGCGGGCGCCTCGGCGGAAGAGCGCGAATTGCGAGTTGGGCTCCAACACCGCGCGGCGGAAGCGCTGCTCGTACGCCTGCGGCGACACCCCCGCCGGACGGCGCAGCGCGCGCAGCGAGTCGCCCGAGATCTCGGCCACGGGGATGATCTGCGCCCCGCTGGCAGTGCGGATCACGTGGAAGAGCACCGAGCCCGTGGGGAGCCCCAGCGAGGCGGCGCCCTCGTTGACGGCGGACACCTGCACCACGTCGGTGGCCGGCGGAGGCGGCACCACCTGCATCGACGACCCGCCCCACTGCACGTTGTCGCAGCCGGAGAGAGCGGTTAGAATCAGGAGCGCCGCCGCGCGGGCGCCGCGGTCTGGAAAGTCGCGCATTGCAAGCCGTATGAGTGTGCGTGCGGGCCGGGCCACTACCGCCGGCCCGCGGTCGTTGCGGGCAGCGGCGGATGCGCCGGGCCCGGTGCGTGCGTGGGCGAGCGCAAAGAACCGGCCAGGGCCTTGCCGCCGGCCCGCCCAGCCAACCTACCGTCCGCCCCGCCGGGGTGCCAGGATGATCGATCCGAGCCATTTCCGCCGCGTCATGGGGCACTTCGCCGCAGGCGTGGCCGTGCTCACCACGCTGCGCGACGACGGGCGCCCCGCCGGCCTCACCGCCAGCGCCGTCTGCTCCGTGTCGTTGCAGCCCACGCTGCTGCTGGCGTGCGTGGACCGCGCGAGCGAGTCGCACCGCTTCGTGGAGGGCTCGGGCATCTTCGCCGTGAACGTGCTGGAGGAGGGCGAGGGCGAGACGCTGGCGCGCCGCTTCGGCACCTCCACGGGCGAGGACAAGTTCCTGGGCACCGCCTTCCACGCGGAGCGCACGGGCGCGCCGGTGCTGGACGCGGCACTGGCCTGGCTGGACTGCCGCGTGCGCAACGCCTACGACGGCGGCGACCACACCATCTTCGTGGGCGAGGTGGAGGCGGCGGAGACCCGCGAGGGCACCCCGCTCCTCTACTATCGCGGGGGATATGGACGCTTTGCGCCCTGACCGCGTGCGCCTCGGCGGGCTGGCGGCCCGCGCCGGCCTGGTGGGGATGGCCGCGGGCATCACCCTCTTCGCCGCCGGCAGCCTGATCCTCTACGAGGCCGGAGGCGCGCTGGGCGCGGCCGGCGGGCTGGCGGCCACCTTTGCCGTGGCGCTCGCTGCCGGCGTGTGGGCGGGCGCCCCCGGCGCCCGCGGCGACGTCGCGCCGACCGGACGTTGGGTCTTCGCCGGGCTCTCGCTGGCCCTGGGGGGGCTCTTCGCCATCGCCTGGACGGTGGCCGGCGGCGAGCGGTTCGGCGCTCCGAGCCGCGCCGCCGCGCTCCTCTTCATGGTGGGCCTCCCCGTCTACGCCGCCGGCTTCCTCCTCCCCGCGCTGGTTGCATGGGAGCGCGAGGGGGCGAATGAGGCCGGGGAGGAGGCGGACTCCCTCGGCCTCGCCGGCACCGCCGCGGTCGCCGTGCTGGTGGGGCTCGCGGTGGGCGCGGCGCTGGCGGGGCTCGTGCTCCTGCCCCGCGTCCTTCCGGGGCCGCTGCTGATGGTGATGGGCGCGATCCTCACGTCGCCGCTCCTCTTCCCCAACCGCGCGGTGCCCACCACCACCGAGCGCGTCCTCCACGAGACGGAGACGCCGTACAACGTGCTGCGGGTCACCGAGACGGTCTTCGCGGAGGGCCGCCAGCCGGAGCTCAAGCTCTACCAGGACGACGAGATCGAGTCCGGCGAGCTGTCGCGGAGCGGGGCGCCCTCCTTCGCCTACATCGCCGCGGCGGAGCGCTGGTTGGGGGACACGGGGCGCCCGGGGATGTCGTACCTGTGCCTGGGCGGCGGCGCCTACACCCTGCCGCGCCGCGTCGCGGAGAAGGATCCCACCGCCCGCGTCACCGTCGTGGAGCGCGATCCCGAGGTGACGCGCGTGGCCTACCGCTACTTCGGCCTGCGCCCGGAGCACGGCATCGCCACCGTCCACGGCGACGCGCGCGCCGTGGCCGCCGGCCTCCCGCGCGCCACCTGGGACCGCATCTTCCTGGACGTCTACGACGGCACCGAGATGACGCCGCTCCACCTCGTGAGCGAGGAGGCGATGCGGGAGCTGGGTGCCCTCCTCGCGCCGGGCGGTCTCTTTCTGATGAACGCGATCGGCGTGGCGGCGGGCCCGGGCTCGGTGCGCCTCTGGTCGACGGTGCGCACGGTGGCCGAGGTCTTTCCGCGCGTCGTGGTCTACTCGCACATGGGCCGCGACTTCCCCGACCGCCAGAACTTCCTCCTGGCCGCCGCCCTGGAAGACGGCCCCGCCTTCCCCTCGCGCGCCGGGATGTTCGACGTCTGGCCCCGCGCGGAGTGGCCGCGCCTCCCAGGCGTCGCCGTCTTCCGCGAGCGGGAGGAGCGGACTGCCCCCGCCCGGGAGGCGACGCCGGCGGGGTGAGTGAACTCGCGGCAACGACAGCACAAAGTCCGCCTTCACGGACTCGGCGAGCGGGTCCCCTCGGGTGGCGGGCTGACGGCCCCGCCAGGTATGATTCGCCGCTGGAAACACACGA
This sequence comes from Longimicrobium sp., assembly GCA_030446945.1. Lineage (GTDB taxonomy): Bacteria > Gemmatimonadota > Gemmatimonadetes > Longimicrobiales > Longimicrobiaceae > Longimicrobium. The sequence continues at coordinate 4,591 of JAUJMI010000118.1, forward strand.
ATTCCGCGTTCGTGTACTCAGGGATGCGCCGGAGCCGTCGCGACGCCTGTCATCCTGAGGGAGCCGCGGTGGCCGAGCTCCTCGGCGACCTCCGGTCTACAGCGGCGACCGAAGGATTTAGCCGGAGCCGGGGCGGGGACGGCATGTCACGCGGGCCCCTCGGAACGCGCATTAGATCCTTCGCTCCGCGCCAGAGTGTGGAGCGGTGGCGAGGACGGAGAGCGCTTCTCTCAGTTGACAAATGGGGATGCCGCGGCTCGCGAGCCGGCTTCAGCCGCCTTCCCGTGGGTCCAGCCGGGGGCTTCGGCCACCGGTGAAGCCGCGCCGGTGCCCGCCCCACAACCCCAAGACCCCCTCCCGCGCCTGTGCACGAGAGGGGGCCTTGAGAGTCGCCAGCCGCGAGCGGCCTACCGCTTCTTCCCCTGCCTCTTGGCCTGCCGCTGCTGCGCCCGCTTCATCTCGCCCTGGTAGAACTCCATCGCCTTCTGGCGCTGTTCCAGGTGGCGCTTCATCTGGTCGGACTGCTTCAGCTTGGAGCCCTCGGGCCCGGCGTAGCGCTGCTTGTCCGACATGCGGTACATGAAGCGCATGATGGGGCCGCGGATGTACTTCAGCAGGAACGCCTGCCCGCGCTTCCCCTCCTTTTCCATCTGCGCGATCGCGTAGGGGAGCGCCTGCACGGAGTCCTGGAGCTGGCGGTGCGTCTCCTCGGGCGACAGCTTCTTCTTCTTGGCCATGGTGCGTAACCTAAGCAAGTTCCTGGAAGGAGCGGGCTTGCGCCGCACTCCGCTATGACGGACCGATCTCCCCGGCGTTGCTCCGGGGGCCCAACCCTTCTACGTTGCCGCTCCAAACCGGCGGATCGGGGTATGAAGAAAGGGGCGGCGCCGCCCTCCCCGCAAGGGGCGCGGCGCACCCCTCCCGTCCGGCACCGGCCCCGAACCGGCTCCATCGACGCCCGTGAGAATCGCACACCTCGCAGACCTCCACCTGGGCTTCCGCGCCTACCACCGCGTCACGCCGCGGGGGATCAACGTGCGCGAGGCGGACGTGGCCGACGCCTTCCGCCGCGCCGTTGCGCGCGTGTGCGACCTGCGGCCGGACATGGTGCTGGTGGCGGGCGACATCTTCCACACCGTGCGCCCCTCCAACACCTCCATCGCCGAGGCGTTCCGCCAGTTCAGCATCCTCACCGAGCGCCTGCCGGGGGTGCCGGTGGTGATGATCGCGGGGAACCACGACTCGCCCCGCTCGTCGGACACGGGCAACATCCTCCGCCTGTTCTGCGAGATCCCGGGGATCCGGGTGGTGACCGAGGAGTGCAGCCACGTACGGCTGGAGTCGATCGACACCTCGGTGATGTGCATGCCGCACAACGCCCTGGCGTGCGACCACGAGGCGTCGATGGACCCCGATCCCGCCTCCGCCAACAACATCCTGATGCTGCACGGCACGGTGAGCGGGAGCGTGGCCGAGCAGAAGATGCGCTACGTCACCGAGTACGGCGGCGCCATGGTGGCCGACACCAGCATCGGGCCGGAGCGCTGGAGCTACGTGGCGCTGGGGCACTACCACCTGGTGACCGAGCTGGCGCCGAACATGTGGTACGCCGGCGCCATGGAGCGCACCTCCACCAACATCTGGATGGAGACGGGGGAGAAGGGATTCCTCGTCTACGACACCGAGCGCCGCGCCGCCGAGTTCCACCCCGTGGAGACGCGCAGCACCGTGGACCTCCCCCGGCTGGAAGGGCGCGGGCTGAGCGCGGCGGAGCTGGACGAGCGCATCCGCGCGGCGGTCGAGAGCGTCCCCGGCGGGATCGCGGCGCGCATCGTACGGCTGGTGATCACCGACGTGCCGCGCAACCTGGTGCGCGAGCTGAACCACCGCCGCATCCGCGAGTGGAAGGCCGAGGCGCTCCACTTCCACCTCGACGCGCGGCCCCCCGAGGTGCGGCGGCGGATCGGCTCCGGCGCGCCCATCCGCAGGCAGACGCTGCAGGAGCAGGTGGCGGCGTACCTGCGGAGCTGGCCGCAGAACCCGGGGATCGAGCGCGAGCGGCTGGTGGAGCTCGCCACGACGTACGTCGACCGGGCGGGGGAGGCGGTATGAGGCTCATCTCCCTCAAGCTGCGCAACTTCCGCCAGCACGCGCGCACGGACATCGCCTTCCGGCCGGGGCTCACCGGGATCATCGGGCCCAACGGGGCGGGGAAGAGCACCATCCTGGAAGCCATCGCCTGGGCCGTGTACGGCGCGGCGGCGGCGCGCGGCACCAACGACACCATCCGCTTCGCGCGGGCGGGGCAGGGCGCACGGGTGGAGGTGGAGCTCCAGTTCGAGCTGGGCGGCCACGAGTACCGCGTGGTGCGCACCCTCAGCAAGGCGGAGGTGTTCCTGGATGGCGGCGTGGCCCCCGTGGCGGCCACGCTGGGGGGCGCCACGGCGTACCTGCAGGGGCGCCTGGGGATGTCGCGCGAGGAGTTCTTCAACACCTACTTCACGGGGCAGAAGGAGCTCGCCTTCCTCGCCACGATGGGGCCGGCGGACCGGGGGCGCTTCCTGAGCCAGGTTCTGGGATACGAGAGGCTCCGCCGCGCGCAGGAGCTGGCCCGGGTCCGCCGCAACGAGCTGCGCACGGAGATCCGCGCCCTGCGCGCCGCATTGGGCGACCGCGGCGAGATCGCGGCCGCGCGCCAGGCCGCCGAGCGCCGCGTGGCCGAAGCCCTCGAAGCTCTGCGCGCCGCCGAGCGCGAGGCGGAGGACGCCCGCGCCGCGCTGAAACTGGTGGAGCCGCGCTGGGCCGCCGCGCAGTCCGCCCGCGAGCGCTTCCGCGAGCTGACCCACGCCGCGGACGCAGCCCTGCGCGACCGCGACGCCGCCCGCCGCGACGCCACCCGCGCCGAGGGCGAGCTGGCCGTCGTCGACGGCGCCGAGAAGGACCTGGCCCCGCTCCGCGAGCAGCTCGCCGTGCTCCCCGCGCTCGCCGAGGAGGGCACGCGCCTGGCCGGCCTCGCGCGCCACGACGAGCGCCGCAAGTCGCTCGCGGCCCAGATCGCCGACGCGGAGGGCGAGACGGAGCGCACCATCGCGCGCCTGGCCAAGCTGGACACGGCCCCGGACCTGGAGCGCCGCTATGCCGCCGAGCTGGAGCAGCTCCGCGCCCGCCGCGCCGGTGCGGAGGGGGAGCTGGAGGAGAGCAAGACGGCGTGGCTGCGCGATCGCCAGGACGCCGAGACGAAGCTTCAGTATTACCGCGACCGCGGCGCGGAGCTGAAGGAGCAAATTCGCTCGATCAAGGAGCTGGGCGCGGATGGGATCTGCCCCACGTGCGGGCGGCCCGTCGGAGCGGACTACGAGCGCCTCCTGGACGAGCTCGAAGAGCAGTGGATCTCCATCGTGCAGGACGGGAAGTGGTGGTCGTCCCGCTTCGACCAGCTCAAGGACAAGCCGGAGGAGGTCGCCAACCTGGAGGCGCTTACGCACGACCTCTCGCGCCAGGTGGAGGACCGCACGCAGAAGCACACCCGCTGCCAGGCCGCCCTCCAGGAGCGCGAAGGGCTGCTCAAGGAGCGCACCCAGCGCGAGGCGAGGCACGCGGAGCTGGCCGCCGAGCTGGCCGCGACCCCGGCCGGCTACGACGCCGCGCGTCACAAAGAGGTGGAGTCGCGCATGCGCGAGCTGCGCGACGTGGAGAAGCGCGCCGCGCGCCTGGAAGAGACCGCCCGACGCCGCGCGGACTGGGAGCGCGACCGCGCCGAAGCCGCCGCCCGCGAGTCTGCCGCCGAGGCGCGCGCGCAGGCCGCCGCGTCGGAGCGCGAGGCCCTCGGCTTCTCCGAGGAAGCGTTCGCCGCCGCCCGCGACGAGCACACGGTGGCCGACGGCCGCGCCCGCGCCGCCGACCTGCGCGCAGCCACCCTGCGCGGCGACGTGAACACGGCCGAGCAGGCGTTCCAGGCCGCGCGCCACGCGGAGGACGAGTACAACCGCCGCGCCGCCGAGGTGGAGACGCAGGAGACCGACTTCCGCTACCACGACGAGCTGGACGCCGCCTACACCGACCTCCGCCAGGAGCTCAACGACCAGGTGCGCCCGGAGCTCTCCGAGATCGCCTCCGCCTTCCTGGCGCAGCTCACGGATGGGCGCTACACGGCGATGGAGATCGACGAAGGCTACAACATCATGGTGCTGGACGAGGGCGAGGAGAAGCCGGTGATCTCCGGCGGCGAGGAGGACGTCGCCAACCTGGTGCTGCGCCTCTCGCTCTCGCAGATGATCGCGGAGCGCGCCGGCCACCCGCTCTCCCTGCTGATCCTGGACGAGGTGTTCGGCTCGCTGGACGTTGCACGCCGCGACAACGTCGTCCAGCTCCTCCACGCGCTGGAAGGCCGATTCGAGCAGGTGATCCTGATAACCCACGTCGACGGCATCCGCGAGAGCCTGGACCAGGTGCTCCGCGTGGACTTCGACGAGCGCGCCGCCACCTCCATCGTCCGCGAGGACAACGTGGACGGCACCGCGGAGATGCCGGAAGCGCCGATGGCCGCGGACTGACAGCGGACAGGGTACAGGGAACAGGGAACAGCAATCAAGAGCCCGCAGGTGCGCATTTGCCGGCTGTCCCCTGTCCCCTATCCCCTAATCCCTAATCCCTAATCCCTAATCCCTGCAGTCTCCCATGCCGCTGTCCCCGACCTTTGATGAATTCCGCGCGCACGCACGCGACGCCACCCTCGTCCCCGTGTCGCTCGACTTCCTATTCGA
>JAUJMI010000119.1 GCA_030446945.1 Longimicrobium sp.
CCCGCGGCCGCCACGATCCCGTCGAACCCGAACGTGCGCGGGCCGGTGTTGGCGGGGATGAACGGCGTCCAGTTGTCCACCGCCTGCCCCCAGTGCGTGATCACGTAGTAGCCGCCGGCCAGGATGAACGCGGCCACCACCCCCAGCTTGATCAGAACCGCCGCGTTGTTGAAGCGCGCGGACTCTTTGATCCCCACCACCAGGAGCATGGTCACCACGCCGATCCCCACCGCGGCGATCACGTTGAACCCGCCGCTGGCCTGCGGCAGGTTGTTGATGTCCACCCCCTGCTTGGCGAGCGACTCGCTCAGCTCCACCGTCTTGCGCACCCAGGTGTCCGACCCCGGCGCCTGCACCAGCTCTCCCGGAGGCGAGGTGAGGCTGGGCGGAAGCACGATCCCCAGGTCGCGCAGAAAGGAGTTGACGTACCCGGACCACCCCGCCGCCACCGTCGCCGCGCCGAACAGGTACTCCAGGATCAGGTCCCACCCGATGATCCACGCGATCAGCTCGCCCAGCGTGGCGTACCCGTAGGTGTACGCCGACCCCGCGATGGGGATCATGGCCGCGAACTCCGCGTAGCACAGCCCCGCAAACACGCACGCGATCCCCGCGAAGACGAACGCCAGCACGATGGCGGGCCCGGCATGCTGCGCCGCCGCGGTGCCGGTGAGCACGAAGATGCCGGTTCCGATGATCGCCCCGATCCCCAGCGAGATCAGGTTCAGCGGCCCCAGCTCGCGCTTCAGCGCGTGCTCGCCCTCCGCGGTCGCGTCCGCCTGCAACTGGTCGATGTTCTTGCGGGCGAATAGGTTCATGGCTGCTCCGGTCGGGGTGGATCCGCGTCCGCCGCGGGGAAGGATACAGGCGCGCCGGGACCGAGGGCGCGAGGTGCAGCTACTCTGGATTTCGGGCAATGTAACGCCCATGTGGCGCGGGTCAAGCGTCCGTTCGGCCCGTTCACCCGGCGTGTGCGCCGCCCCGGTTGCGGCGGGGCGCGCGGAGGCGTACCATCCACGCGCTGCACCGGGGGCGATCCCGCCCCGCCGTACGCCCTGCGCCCGCTGCTGATGCCGACCCACGACCTCCTCGCCGTTCCCGAATCGCGCGCATTTCCGCTGCGGCGCGTCCTCCAGCGCCTCCTCGCGGCCCGCCGCGTGGTGCTGGTGACCCACGTGGGCGCGGACGGCGACGGCAGCGGCTCGCAGGCGGCCGTGGCGGCGTGGCTGGAGTCGCGCGGCATCGAGGCCGCCATCGTCAACCCCACCCCTTTCCCCGACCTGTTCCGCTTCTGCCTCCACCGGCAGGACGTGGTGGCTGAGATGGGCACTCCCGAGGGCGAGGCCGCCCTGGCCGACGCCGACCTGTTCGTGGTGCTCGACACCTCCGAGCCGCCGCGCGTCGGCGCCCTGGCCGAGCGCCTGCCGCCCGAGCGCACGCTGGTGGTGGACCATCACCCGGCCGGCACCGAGGTGGTGGGCGACACCGCCGTGCAGGACCCCTCCGCCGGCGCCACCGGCGAGATGGTGTACGATCTGATCACGCTGGCGGGCGACGCGGTGCCGCGCGCCTCCGCGTTGGGGGCGTACGTGGCTATCGTGAGCGACACCGGCTCCTTTCGCTACTCCAACACCACCCCGCGCATCCACGCCGTCGCCGCGGAGCTGCTGGCCCGCGGCATCGACCCGGAGGTGGTGTATCGCCGCCTCTTCGCCACCGCGCCCCTGCGGCGCCTGGAGCTGCTGCGCGAGGCCCTCGCCACCCTGCGCACCGACCCGGAGGCGCGCATCGCCTGGATGACGGTGCGCGCCGACACCTCCACACGCCTGGGCGCCACCGGCGAGGACTTCGACGGTCTCATCGAGCACGTGCGCTCCATCGAGGGGACGGAGGTGGCGATGCTCTTTCGCGAGACCGGCGAGGGCGACACCAAGGTCTCCTTCCGCTCCAACGGCGCGGCCGACGTCAACCGGCTGGCGCGGCGCTTCGGCGGGGGCGGGCACGTCAAGGCCGCCGGCGCGCTGATCCCTGGGGGCATCGACGAGGTGGCCCCCCCCGTCCTCGCCGCCGCCCGCAGCGCCGGCTGAGCGGGTACGTGCAGCATAAGCGAAGGGGCGCCCCCGCTGCCGAGGGCGCCCCTTCGTCTTTCCCTACCGCCGCGGATCAGCGGTAGGGGTGGGCTTTGGCGTAGTTGTACGCGGTGTAGGCGGCGATCAGGTGGCAGATCCACCCCAGCAGCCCGCCGGTGCCCACCCACATCCCCGGCGTCACGATCAGCCAGAACAGCCCGCGCAGGAACTTGCCGTTGTAGATCTGCCCGATCCCGGGGATCAGAAAGCTCAAGACAGCCGCAATGCCAGGATTTCTCACCGTGTCCTCGCTTTCCATGTGCGTGCGTAACCCGGCTTCTTCCGGGACGAGATGCGGTACGGCGCGGGTGCGCCGGAAGTTTCGGGGACGCAGGCCCTCACCCCGCCCGGCTCCCCTCCCCGAAAACAAACCTGGGGGAGGGGGGAGATCGCGTCCGTCTCCGCGAGGCCTCCATTTCCGGGAACGCGTAGGGGCGCGATTTATCGCGTCCACCCTTGCCCCCCACCTCGACCCCGCCCTCTGGCACCCAAACCGGTAGGGGCCGCCCGGCGTGGCTGCCCGTGCCTTCCCACGCGCCGAAGCGTGCACTGCGCACCGCTGCACGCACCCGCCCCCTCCCCCAGGCAGTTTTTTGGGGGGAGGGGGGTGCGTCGCGGAGCGCCGCTGGGGAGAGGGCCCTACTCCACCTCCGACTCGAGGTACGTGTACCCCGCCAGCCCATCCACGTAGTCCGCGATGAAGGCGTTCGCCTGCGCCCGGGGCAGCCGCGCGTTGGCTACCTTTTTCCGGAACGTCGCCACCAGGTCCTGCGCGTTGAACTGCACGTAGTTCAGCACCTCGGTCACCGTGTCGCCGTGCACCAGGTCGCCGATCTCGTAGCCGCCGTCGACCAGGCGGATGTGCACGGCGTTGGTGTCGCCGAACAGGTTGTGCAGGTCGCCCAGGATCTCCTGGTACGCGCCGGTCAAAAAGATCCCCAGGATGTACGGCTCGTCCGCGTGGAAGGTGTGCAGCTCCAGTGAGGGCTTGGCCTTACGCCACCCCACGAAGCTGTCGATCTTGCCGTCCGAGTCGCAGGTCACGTCCTGCAGCGTGCCGCGGCGCGTGGGCTCCTCCGTCAGCCGGTGGATCGGCATGATGGGGAAGAGCTGGTCGATCGCCCACGAGTCGGGGAGCGACTGGAAGAGCGAGAAGTTGCAGAAGTAACGGTCGATCAGCACCGACTCCAGCTCGGGGAGGATGTCCTCGTACTCCTCCGGATCCTTGCGCGCCTCGTCCGCCACGCGGTTCATGATGGCCAGCCAGTAGCGCTCCGCCGAGGCGCGCTCCCGCAACGAGAGCGAGCCGCTGTTGAAGTACACCTGCATCTGCTGCTTGGCGAAGGAGGTGTCGTGGTACACCTCGCGGGTGTTGCGGACGCCCACTTCCTTGAACGTCGCCGCCAGCTCCTGCACCAGCGGGTGCGCGTCCTCGTCCACCGGCTCCGGATCGCCCGCCACCTGCGTCTCCAGGTCCACCACGTTGATCAGCAGGAGGGCGTGGTGCGCCGTCAGTGCGCGCCCGCTCTCGCTGATCACGTGCGGCATGGGGATCTCGTTCTCGCGGCACGCCTCCGCCAGCCCGTAGATGATGTCGTTGGCGTACTCCTGCACGCTGTAGTTGACGCTGGCGGACGAGGTGGAGCGCGACCCGTCGTAGTCCACCCCCAGTCCGCCGCCCACGTCCACGTACTCGATCCCCACGCCGATGTTGCGCAGCTCCACGTAGAAGCGCGCCACCTCCGCCATCCCCAGCTTGATGTTGCGGATGTCCGGGATCTGCGAGCCCAGGTGGAAGTGGATCAGCTTCAAGGTGTCCAGCCGCCCCGCCGCCTCCAGCTTGTCCAGCACGCGCACCACCTGCGATGCGTTGAGCCCGAACTTGCTCTTCTCGCCGGCCGTCTCGCTCCAGCGGCCCGAGCCGGTGGTGGTGAGCTTGATGCGCACCCCCAGCGTGGGCACCACGCCGATCTCGTCGGCCACGCGCAGGAGCGTCTCCACCTCGCTCAGCTTCTCGATGACGATGAGCACCTTGTGCCCCAGCTTCTGGCCCATCATGGCCAGGCGCATGAACTCCTCGTCCTTGTAGCCGTTGCACACGATCAGGTGGTCCGCGCGCTCGGTGAGGGCGAGCACGGCCTGCAGCTCCGGCTTGCTCCCCACCTCCAGCCCCACCCCGTGCGCCTGGCCGAACGCCACGATCTCCTCCACCACGTGGCGCTGCTGGTTCACCTTGATGGGATAGACGGTGGTGTACTCGCCCTCGTACTCGAACTCCTTGATGGCGTGCTGAAAGCGCTCTGTCAGCGTCTCGATGCGGGTGCGCAGGATGTCGGAGAACCGCAGGAGGAGCGGCAGCCGCACCCCCTGCGCCTCCATGTCCATGGCGATCTCGAACAGGTCGAGCTCGCGCGAGCTCTCGCGGGTGGGGCGCACGGCGACGTGCCCCTTGTCGTTGATCTCGAAGTAGCCGACCCCCCACCCCTCCACGTTGTAGAGCTCGCGGGAGTCTTCGATCGTCCAGTCGGTAGCCAGTGCGGCCTCCGGGTTGGGAGCGTTGTGGTTTGTGCGTTGCGGGGGCGCAATTTGGACCCTTTGGTGCCGTAGCGAAAGACCCCGCCGACGGCTTGTCCCCCGCGGGGGGGCTCCGCTACTTTCCGCCCTCCGGCCCCGCGCCGCGCGGACGCCCCCGTCCGCGCAGCCCGAGCGGCCTTCCAGCCCCCAGCCGACATCGCTTCCCATGTACCGCGCACCGGACTTCTCGCAGCCGCGCTTCCAGTCCGCGCCCGAGGCACGCTTCGCCCCGGCGCCCGCCGACGGCGTCCTTCCGGAAGGCTTCTTCTCCACCACCAACCTGCCGACCTACGTGCACACCGGGGGCGAGTGGCGGCTCCCGCGCGATCCGCGCATGGACGCGGCGCTGGTGCTGGACCCGGACGGCGTGCCGCGGGTGCTGGAAGCGCGCTACGTGCGCGCCGGCCAGCCGGTGGCCATGGGCTTCGCCGAGGACGGCTCCGAGGGGATCTTCGTGCACGTCGCCGGGCTGATGGGCGACCCGGACCAGGGCCCCGAGGGCGAGTTCAAGTTCATGTCGTCCGAGGTCTCGCGCGAGAAGCCGACCGACTACGCGGAGATGGCGCGCATCCTGGTGGAGGAGAAGGAGCGCGGCGGCTGCTTCGTGTGGGTGGTGGGCCCCGCCGTGCTCCACTCCCGCGGGCGCGACACGCTGGCCTGGTTCATCCGCAACGGCTACGTGGGGGTGATGTTCGGCGGCAACGCGGTGGCGGTGCACGACATCGAGTCCGCCACCATGGGCACCACACTGGGGATGAACTCGCGCGGCCTACCCATGATCGGCGGCCACGGCTTCCACATGCGTGCCATCAACCGCGTGCGGGCGGCCGGCTCCATACGCGCGGCGGTGGAGCAGGGGGTGGTCAGGGAGGGGATCATGCACGCGCTTGTGACCTCCGGCGTCCCCTTCGTGCTCGCCGGCTCCATCCGCGACGACGGCCCCCTTCCGGACACCCTGACCGACGCGGTGGTCTGCCAGGAGACGATGAAGGAGTACACCCGCCGCGCCACCGGCGTCCTGATGATCGCCACCGCGCTGCACTCCATCGCCACCGGCAACATGCTGCCGTCGTACGCGTGGAACGAAGAGACGGGCGAGGTGCGGCCGATAACCACCATCTGCGTGGATTCGTCGGAGTTCGTGGTCTCCAAGCTCAAGGACCGCGGCACCCACCAGGCGTTCGGCGTCATCACCAACGCGCAGGACTTCCTCCACGTGCTGCGCCACTACGTGGAGATCGAGGCCGCCGCCCGGCAGCCCGCCTGAGCCCGCGCGGCCTTGCTCCCGCCCAACCCCCACCTTGCCGCCGCCCTGGCCGTCGCGGCGGAGCACACCCCGCCCGAGCAGGTGGACCAGCTGTGGATCTTCCCGCCGCGCCCCCTCGGCGCGCGGGAGAGCGGGCTGGCCGTCCTCGCCCTCTTCGCCGAGCCGGACGCGCGGGGGCAGCGCCGAACCCTGCACACGCTCACCTACGAGGCCGAGGCGGTCAGAGGGGGCAAGACGCGCCGCGTGGACACACGTCAGGAAGAGGGCACAGTCCCCCGGGACCGGCTGGACCGTATCGTGGACGGGATGGTGCGCCGGCTGGGGGGCGGCACCGAGACCCCCGAGGTGCGAGACGTGGGCGGCGACCCCGCCGCGTGGGCCAGCCTCCTGGCCGAGCTCGCCGGGATGCTTGACCCCGGCTAACGAGAATGATTATCGTTGGGGTGCCGTGAAGTCGGCGAGCTTTCCCGCAAGGAGCCCAGCATGTCGGTAGCGAGCATCGATTCTCCCCCCGCGGCCTCGCCGTACCTCCACCTCTTCCGGCGCTACCTGAAGCAGCAGGGGCTCCCGGTGACGCAGCAGCGCGAAGTGGTGGCGGACGTGGTGTTCAGCACCACCGAGCACCTCTCGGTCGAGGAGATCGAGGCGCGCCTCAAGGAGCGGGGCGAGCGGATCGGCAAGGCCACCATTTACCGGACCATGGAGATCCTGGTGCGTAGCGGCCTGGTGGAGGACCACGACTTCGGCGACGGCTTCAAGCGCTACGAGCACCTCTTCGGCGGCCAGCCGGTGCACGACCACCTGGTCTGCACGCATTGCCGCAAGGTGACGGAGTTCCGCAGCCCGGAGCTCCTGCGCATCCAGGACGTGGTGTCGCGCGAGCACGGCTTCGCCCCCACCCGCCACCGTCTGGAGATCCACGGCCTCTGCGCCGAGTGCCAGGAGCAGGGCGTGACCGTGGCTTACAACGGGCTCACCTGCCCGGCGTGGGACGTGGCGTAAAACGCTTGTTCGCGACACACCGAGGGCCGCCCCGTCAGCCGCGGGGCGGCCCTCTCTTTTATCCGCGGCTGACGGTGGGGCGATCAACTGCCCCTTCGCCTCAGCTCGCTCACCGTCGCCATCTGATACCCCCGCGCCCTCAGCCGCTCCACGATCGCCGGAACCGAGCGCCGCGACGCCTCCGGGCTACGATACCACGGATGCAGGAGGATGATGGAGCCGGGCAGTACCCGCTCCAGCACGTGCCGCGTGATCCGCTCCGTGTCGCCATCGACCTCGGGGTACGACTCGGGCTCGACGTCGAAGGTGACGGTGACGCGGCCGGTGCGCGCCAGGTAGAGCGGAAGCCCAAACAGCTTTTTGCTGTTCCGCCTGCGACGCGGTCGGCCCGTCGTCGAACGTCAGCGCCACCACGCTGTCCCGCGTCTCCACGCGCGGCACGATCTCGCCGGACAGCTGAAAGGTGCGCGAGCGGTGGACCGGATATGGTATGGCCACGATGGCCGCGAGAACCAGTGCGGCGACGGCGGCGCGTCGGGGGAGCGTCATCGGCCGGGTGGGGGAGCAGGCGGGGATGTCGCACGAGAAGCCGCCGCGGGCACGCGGGCAACGGCGCGCACACTGGCCGAACGCTCCCACGATCCCCACATTCCCGCCGCCGCGCTTCCCGGCCCGAGCATCACCCCGACCACGCAAGCCGACGATGTCCGACCAGATACCCGACGCCCTCAAGGACCTTCCCTGGGAGCTTCCCCGCAACTTCCTCGGCCTGGAAGGCGACGCCGCCGGGTGGGAGAACGCGGGCGTGGTGATCCTGCCCATTCCGTACGAATCCACGGTGTCGTACCAGGGCGGCACCAAGCTGGGCCCCGCCGCCATCCTGGAGGCGTCGCGCTACGTCGAGCTGTACGACCAGGAGCTGGACGGCGAGCCGGGCCCAGCGGTGGGCGTCTGCACCCTCCCCGCCATCCACCTGAGCTCCGCCGGCCCCGAAACGGCCGTCCGCGAGCTGCGCCAGGCGTACGACACTATCCTCGCCGCCGCGGGGGACCGGCTGGTGATCGGGCTGGGCGGCGAGCACTCCATCACCAGCGCCCCGGTGCTGGCCAACGCCGCGCGCCTGCAGGGCCGCCGCCTCTCCGTCCTCCAGTTCGACGCGCACGGCGACCTGCGCATGGAGTATGAGGGCTCGGCCTACTCGCACGCCGCCGTGATGGCACGCTGCATCGACGACGTGGACCTGGTGCAGGTCGGCATCCGCGCCATCACCTCGGAGGAGCGGGCGCTGACGCGCGAGCGGGCGCCCGCCATCACCACCATCTTCGCCGAGGAGATGTGGGACAACGAGGAGTGGATCGGCCGCGCCATGGACGCGCTGGGCGACGATGTCTACATCACCTTCGACGTGGACTACTTCGACCCCTCGCTGATGCCCGCCACCGGCACCCCCGAGCCCGGCGGGATGACGTGGTACCCCACCCTGAAGCTCCTCCGCCGCGTCTTCACCGAGAAGAACGTCGTCGGCGCGGACGTGGTGGAGCTCGCCCCCATCGGCGGCAACGCGGCGCCGGATTTCGTGGCGGCCAAGCTGGTGTACAAGATGATCGCGTACCGCAGCCTCAGAATCTGATCAGGGCGGCGCCCGCAGCACCTTTCGGCTAAAATCTTAGCTATCCACTCGATCATGCGGTCCTCTCCCGTGGAGAGGTTGACCACACGGCCGAACCAGAGGCCATCGCTGAAGGGCAGCCGGAGTGCGCGCCTGCAGTAGAGCGCGTAGAGCGGCAACTGTAGCCGCGCACCCTCTTCGCTTCCCGTCCTCCAGTCCACCACCACCAGCTCCCGGGGACCTGGACGGTACGCCAGGTCGGGGACCGCGTACACGGGCCAGCAGCGGTCGTGGACGAAAGCTTCTACCGAGTCCCCGGCCACCACCCAATCCGGGTGGCACGCCTCGAGGTCGGCTCAGAGCTCGGATGCGGTGAGCGCGCGCAGGCAGGTCCGGGCTTTTGCGACCGCTTCGGCCACCCGGGTGCCGGCGACCCGGCCCGAGTAGCAGGCCGAGTGGAGCATCGGGTTCGTCTTGGGATCCGGAGGAACGCGTCGCGGTGATGCGACGCCAAAAGGGTGCGGTTGATCTCCGCGGTCGCCCGGGCAAGCATCTGCTCCATGGCAGGTCGTGGGAGCCGGTCGCGCACGGCGAGGGCGTAGTCTCGTGCGCAGCCGTGTATCACTGCCCCGACGACGGTGGGCAGCGTGACGAGCTGCTTCAGCACAAAGCCCGACGGGTCTCGGCTGGCACGTCCGCCTGCCACCCGCCGGCGCTCCCGTAGTAGCGCCAGAAGTAGGCGCGGGCGCAGCG